>JAQVOZ010000081.1 GCA_028702365.1 Candidatus Omnitrophota bacterium
ACCGTGAGGCAAAATTACCGCGCCTTTGCCAGTGCTTTTAAGTGATTTGACTATATGGAGTAGAAAAGCAAAATCGCCGTTCTTTTTGGGTGGGATTCCAAAACCTTCAAAACGGCCATGCGGATCTTCTTCGGGATTAAAACCATTACGCCACGCTTTATATGAAAATGGCGGATTGGCTACAACATAATCAAATGTCTTGAGGACGCTGTGCTGATCTATAAAAAGCGGATTGGAAAGCGTGCTTTGTCCCTTCTTAATTTCAGCGGTCGGCTCGCCATGAAGCCACATGTTGAGAATAGCAAGGGTAGCCGTAGCATTTTCTTTTTCTTGCCCGAAAATTGCGATGCCTTTTGGTGTTTCAGTGGCTACTTTTAGAAGAAGCGATCCGCTCCCGCAAGCAGGATCATAAACGGTGTGGGTTTTGCCTTTGGCGTCTTTCGCGCCGATAACCTTAGCTATTATCCGGGATACTTCTGCCGGGGTATAGAATTGCCCCTTACTCTTACCAGATTCAACAGCAAAATGCTTCATCAAGTATTCATAAGCATCTCCTAAGAGATCATCTCCTTCGGCCTTATTCTTGCTAAAATCAAGTTCTGAGTTTTCGAAGATGGCAACCAGATTGGAAAGGCGATCTTGCATTTCTTTGCCTTTACCAAGCTTATCCTCATCATTAAAATCTACAGCATCGATGACGCCCTTTAATCCATTAGCCTCAGCAAGCGCGCTTAAAACTTTATTAATGCCTTCGCCTATATTGGTCTTACCCTTAAGCCTAGAAAGATCAGCGAAACTACCACCCTCTGGAATAACAACAAGCTCGTCTTTCTTGCCTGCATATTTATCTGAAACATAGCGCACAAAAAGAAGCACAAGAACATAATCCTTGTACTCTGATGCATCCATGCCTCCACGTAATTCATCGCATGCTTGCCAAATTGAACTATATAATTGACTTTTTTTAATTGCCATTATTAATCCTTCTTATAAACAAAAAATCCTTCACCGTTTCCAGCGAAGGTTTTTCTTTTTTAACGTCCAGGTTCCCCCTTTAAACTCAGGACAATGCCTAATTGTGATAATACTGTATATCTAAAATCCAGATTTGTCAATATGACCTCCATTCCCAAGTTTTTCAATTATACACCTTTATACCTATTTGCTCAACCCTAAAAAACCGGTAAGGGAAGCGAGCGGTGAGTGCAAAAAATATCCCTGCAAAGCATTTGCTGGGATATTTTTCCCCTATTTTAATATTCACTCGGCAGAATTAAAACACCATCTATCAACCAGAGCTTTATTTCATCTAATGGAAAAGTGGTATATTTGATAGCCTGCCTTATCAAAGCCGGTTTGTCAGCATCTGCATGCATTGTAACTTCCGCGCTTTTGTCAGCATTGACTTTTAAAACCCATACTTGAAACGGCACATTTTTTATCGTCGGCTGATAGCTTGCGATTAAATCAATCAGCCAATGTGCCTCTGCCTTATCGGCAAGATATTTTACGCCGTCGGTATAGACTATTTTTCCCAGCCAGTGTTTGTAATAATTCTCTGTCCCCGTAAACTGGTTTAATTCTTCTCTTAGCATTTTGTTCTCCTATGTTTAAAAAAAGAACAGGGGGATTTCTCCCCCTGCTTTTGTTATTCTTCGCTTCCAGATGCAGCTTCGGAAAATTCCCGGCTGTCTCTGCGGCTCAAAAGAAACTCTACCTTGCGCACATCAATGGCAAGATAAATTACGTCTTTGTTTTCTTCTTTAGTCCCTTTGAAACCCACGACAGGCAGTTTCCCGATATAACCTTTAAAAATCACCTTTCCGCTTCTTGTCTTTGAAGCTTCGATTTTTCCTATTCCATATAAACCTTTGTTTTCCATTTTAATTTCTCCTTTTGTTTTTATTTCCGATATAACTTTTAAAACCTTTTCTAATAATTTGAGCTTCCAACAAACAGCCACCTCCTTCTTGAAATAAATTTTGAAATTCTTCATACCAAGCAAACGTCATTCTCGTCATCCGAAGTTCCACCCTCTCCATCTTCCGAATAACCGCAATCGTCACACAAAGTGCCGTAACCCGGGAAAACGTGGTAATTCTGGCTATCGCAGTTTGGACAACGGAACATTTGAACCACCTCCTTTTTTGATTAATGAATTCACCCCTTAAACAACCGCAAGCTTTTGATACTTTTGCTTCGCGCGTCTTTGGATTTGTGTTTCTCATGGTTCTTCCAAACCACGGTCTTTTGCAGTGTCAAGTAGGAACGGAAGCTGAAAATTGAGGCTCGGTGAAACCCCGTAAGGCAGCTTTAGCTGGAGACGAATTTTCAGACCCGTAGATGCTTGACACGATAGTCAAAAACCGTGGTAGGTTTCTAAATGAGAAACACAAATTCACGCGAAGGGAAAAGTATAAACAACAGGCGGTTTTAAAAGGATTTCGTTCTTAGAGGGTGGTGGGTGGGGGAAAATATTCGTCAGCAACACGAACCATTGACGCCGTTAGCGCGGAAATGGACAAAGTCTTCGACGCTTCTTGCGGCGAAGTCTTTGGGTGTTGCGGACTGTTTCGTTTTTTCGAAGAAAAACGAAAGAGGGATGGATATTTGACGGCGGGTGGTATTTGGATTATCGTGCGACAGACCAAACCAAGGAACTTACCCAGCCGATAACTGTCCAGCCTAAAAATAAGTTGAGCAAAAATATAGCAAGGCTATTTTTATGCTGCCGCAAAAAAGCTATCAGGGTGGGTAAAAAGTAAATAACCAGAACTAAAGTTATCAATAGCAGTTCTGCTATGGTAAAGTTCTGCATCTGCATTTTTAATCCTCTCCTTTAAAGATTGAGTAACGCTCTCCTCTTTTAGGCGGCGTAATCAATCCTTTTAGTTTTATTCCATGCTTATAGAGTAAATGCACAATATATCCTTGGGGCTTGCCTTGTTTCAATAACCTTAAAACTAACCATCCCCCAAAGAAAACTATACCTGCATAAAAAGTATCAAAAAATAATATCATAGTCCCGCAAGCTAAAGCAAGCATTCCCACGTCTTCCGGTTCAAGGCCGAAAAGAAGCAGCGGCTTATCAATTGTACGCTGGCATTTCTTCATTATTGGTTGAATAGACCCTCCAGAATCTTTGGAATGAACATAAGAATCATGAAACCAAAACCACAGGCAAGAGCTATACCTTGTTTCCCGTTTAAAAGCGCAACCACTCCGGCGATGAGCAGTATTGCCCCAAGTATTTTCGACACAGGGCCGGTAAGTATATTAATAATGAAAGTGGCAAAATCCCCTACAACCTGCTGCTCCTGGCTGGTACTTATTTCCGCATAAAGAAACGGAGCAATCATTGTCAAGGCAGCTGAAATCAAACATAGAAGCGCCAAGGACCTCAAAAGAAACCTTTTCTTCTCAACCTGGTTTAACATAGCTTTTCCCTCCTTTTTAATTTCTGCACCGCGGTTTTAGCGGTTATATTCAAACGGTATCGATATCAGACTATCCCTTTCCTTTTTATCAAAGAGAAACTCATGATTCGCTATCGCCGTAAGTTTTCCTCTTGAAAAAATTATAGACTTCGCAAAAGGCAGCCGTAAAAACACATTTTTGGAAATGTAGTTTTTTATGCTTGTATGGATACTCCCTTGCGCCGATCTTAAGCCGTCAAGCTTTGCTCCTCCGGTTTGTTTTTCCATGGCGTCGACCTGGACTATATTTTTGTCCTGGTAAGTCGTCTGGCCGGTTTTATCGGACCAAAACCTGGCATCAACAGGGTCCTCCTGCATAAAAATAATCTTAGTCGCGGTATTGGTAAAAATTGTATTTTCAAACGGAGCTGATATGGTAGACAGGTTACCTCTTGATTGATTCGATAATATCAGACAGAAATTTGCGCTGCGCACTTTAGAAATGACATCAACAAAGTGTGAACAGGCAAGGTTCTGGAATTCATCGATAAAGATAAAGTACGGCGGGTCGCTCTCTTTTCGGTATGCGGCTAAGGATTTAAGGTCAATAATCAACATCCTGCCTACGGCTTCAGCTAAACGGGTATTTATTTGGCTTTTTAAGGCAAAAAACACTATATCGCCGTCTTTGATTACTTCTGCCAGGTTCAGCTGATTCTGGTTGATGATATCTATACCGGCAATCCATGCGATAGCCGCAAATAAACCTTTAACTTCCTGCTTGCTCACATTCAAGGAATTAAGAAAATGTGGGTTAGCCAAGGCGTTCTTTACCGAAAGGAAGTTTATCTCTTTCTTGTCCTGGACCATTTCTTTTAATAATTCCGCAAATGCCATTGCCTGCACGTTGCTGTAAAACCCTGCCGGCCCATGATAAACCAGCTCCAATGCAGTCATAATCCTGTCTACTTTGGAATGAACATCTCCTGAGAAGAGCGGGTTGTAACCTATGGATTGTTCGTTTGGGTCAATGCTGAAATAGTAAAACTTCTTGCCTCTCTCCTTTGCCTTTTGCTGCACATATCTTTTAAAAACCTCGTCTCCCTTAAAATCTATAAAGCAGCATCCCCTGTCTTTTTCTATGGCTTGCTTGCTTAAAGGTAGAATTACTAAAGAAGTTTTTCCGCTCCCTGTCGGACCCAATACATGCATATGGTAGGTAAGTATGTTTTCATCGACGACAATATCCTTTTTATCGTCACTAAAACCCAGGAAGTATTTATCCGTACGCAGATATTGGTTTAACTTCTTGTTAAGGTCATAATTTACCTTTTTGAATTCAATAGTTTCAATCGAGAGTTCCTTTCTTTTTTCAATATCTTTATCTATCTTAAAAAAATCCTCGGTTTCACGTTTCTTGCGCGGCAAGACATGTTTAGTCAGGTACAGGAAACCGAAAATCGTAAACGCGACAACTGACAATATAAACGCAATCACCAAAAATAATCTTCCTTCCTTCTGGATAAAACCATGCCAAAAGCTCCAGAGGATTATTTGCCAGCCTTCATTGGATGCGGCTAGATTGGGATCATGAAACCCGATCCTGCCAAACCAATAGGCAAGCACCCAATATAAATAATAGAGCCATAACCCGAAACTTCTTAGGCTTAGAGCAATAAGCAAAACTCCTATGCCGGCTAAACCCAATACGTCATAAGGAATGAAGCTGTCGGAAAAAATGTTTCCCATGTTTTTTGGTAAAAGAACGGTATCGGAATAAACCCAAGGATATTTCTCTTCAAGCTTAGCAAGAATCAAATAAGGTTTTAGCCTCTCTAAATCTTTTGTCCTTGAGGTTGCTTTCAGGAAGTTGCTGAATTCTTTTATTGACAGGCTTCCCAGCTTTTTCTCTGGATTTTTAAGTTCATGGGCAATAGCTTGCGAATGGCTGCCAATAAGAACAATTCTTTCATTGGAAGTAACCTCTTTATCCGAAGGCAGATCAAAATACCAGGTTCCCGGAAGTTCAAAGTAACCGGTTATATTAAAATAAGTCGAATCCCTGTCAGATTCGTTGACTTTCTCTAGCGGCGCAACAGAGACTATAGCTTTTGCGCCTGATATTTCTTCAACAGAAGAACCAAGCAGCCTTGTTTTCATTGCCACAGGGATATCCGGGTATGGGCCGAATATAAGAGGCTTGTTTGAATAGTTCAAGCCCACATACCAGCCTAAACCTATGTAAATAAGCGGTAATACCAGACATAACCTTAGAAACAGTGTTTTTGGACCAACTGGTTTATTCATGATTTAATTTCCTCCTTTCGTTTAATAACCTTATTGCTTCTTCTAAATGAATTACTTTATCCTGATAGAAACACATCCCCTGTTCAAGCATCCCAACATCAGAGAAAATAAACCTTTCGCCGCAGAACTCCGGCGCGATATGCAGCAGTCTTTTCTTTAATCCTTCGTAATGAGGCCTGCTGGAACCGACAACTAAAACAGCATGATATTTAGAAACTTCCATAATGTCGTACTCATACAATGACGCGAAACATTTAAGAGCAGCAAGATCCTTATATCTTGTTTCTACTTCCAGGGCTATTTTTGTGCCATCCGGAAAGATGAATAAAGCATCGGGTATCTTTTCATACTTTTTCAATCCCACCCTTAAGACCCACTCACATAACCAGTCTTTTATATCTAAGTGAGTTTTAAGCATGAAATAGACATCTGCCAGCATGTTATGGTGGACAAAGGTATTCACTCCGGTGAGGCTCTTTTCGAAATGATAATATTCAACCAAGGCCTCATCGCTATAAAGCAAGTCTTTTCCCTTTTGGGTCAAGTAATAGATTTTTGTTTTAAATACTGGCTCACAATAAACCTTAAGATAGCCATATTTTAAACAATAAGCTATCAATCTGCGTGAATATGATTGGTTCATTATTAGCTGGATAAACGTATGTAATTGCCTTAATGTTGCATATCTAAAATTGAACACAAATCCTGTTAAAAGTTTAATTCTTCTAATCTGTTCTTCATCGGGAATCCTTCCTCTTTTCATAACCTTGCTG
>JAQVOZ010000001.1 GCA_028702365.1 Candidatus Omnitrophota bacterium
ATCTGGTCTTTGCATATATTTTTTACAAATTCTTCTTCACTATCTGCTTCCTGGCGAAGTGCATGGTTAAAATGCGCGCACACAAGGTGCAATTTATAGTCTTTCATGATGTTATGGAACTGGCGAAGCATAAAAATAGAATCCGGTCCGCCGGAAATCCCAAGTAATATCCGGTCTTTTCTCTCTACTAAGTTATAACGTTTAATTGTATTTTTAAAAATTTCTTCTATCATTTTACTTCATAGATAACCACAGAGTGAACCTCCTCGGGCTAAAGCCCGTGGATTTCTGCGCGTCGATTAAAAATCACAGATGAACGCAGATAAAACCATCTGTTACCATCCGTCCAACAGGCTTTCAGCCCATGAGGGACAGCTTACAAATCTGCGCTAATCTGTGTATAAATATTATACCACATCTGCTATAATTATATTTATGAATATCCTTGCAATTAACCCCTGGATATACGATTTCGCAGCCTATGACTTCTGGCTAAAACCCTATGGTTTTTTGGTTATACTTAATTATCTTCAAAAAAACGGCATAAATGTAGACTATATAGACTGCCTTGACGGTAAAATAACCGAAGCTACATTCGGCAGAGGTAAATACCCTAATGAGATAGTTGAAAAACCTGAAGTATTTAAATCCATCCCGCGCTATTTTAAAAGATACGGGATACCCTTAAAAGAGTTTGAAGCAAAAATACCGGAGAAAAAATTTGACTACATCCTTATAACCAGTTCTATGACATACTGGTATCCCGGGATAATTGAAGCAGTGAAGATACTTCGAAGGAAATTTCCTGCTACAAAAATAATCTTGGGAGGCACCTACGCAACTTTATGTAATACTCATGCAAAAACTACAAGCGGCTGCGATTTGGTGTTTAGCAATGAGCAGCTGGAAAATTTTTTTAAGACAATAGGCGTAGATTTTAATTACAACAAGCTTTACGAAAGCCTTCCTGCGTATGAAGATTTTTACACAAAGCTTGATTATATAGTATTGCGGACCTCCTGGGGGTGCCCTTTTAACTGTAATTATTGTGCGATAAAGAAACTTTTCCCCGGATTTTTCAGGCTGCCTGAAGAAAAAGTTATAAATTTTATCAAAAAATATTCAGCAAAAGGAATAAAAAATTTTGTACTCTACGACGATGCTTTCTTTTATGAGCCGGCTTATGCAAAAAGCATACTCAAAAAAATAGATGAGCTGAAATTAAATATTAATTTTCATACGCCAAATGCTTTGCACCTAAGGTTTCTCGATTGTGACCTCGCTTTGCTTTTAAAGAAAACTGGCTTTACCAATCCGCACTTTGGCCTTGAAACACTTAATCCTTCCCTGCAGAAACTCTGGGGCGATAAAGTAAATAGGCAAGATCTCGTAGAAGGCATTAATCTTCTTAAAGGTGCTGGTTTTAAAAACGGCGAATTTAGCGTTTATTTATTGTTGGGTTTTCCCCGTCAGGATTTGGATAGTTTAAAAAAAGATGTTGAGTTCCTAAATTCCCTGGGGGGGCGCGTTTCTCTGGCTGAATTTTCTCCGGTTCCGGGAACAACCTTATTTGAAGAATATCCAAAAGAATTTAACGAGCCTCTTTTACAAAATAATTCTATCTTCGGATTTTTTCAAAATGAAAAAATAAGAATTTTCTGGGAAATAAAGAATTTTGTAAGGGAATTGAATAAAAAATTGCAGGAAGAAAAATTATTTTAGATAGGCCCATTCTCTAAACTTTTCTTTTTCAAAAAAAAGCTTTATATTCCTCTTTTCATATATCCAGATTTCATAGCCTTCATTGTTGCTTTGAACTTTATCCGGCAATCCGATTTTATCGCAGACTGCCTGCTTCAGTGAGCCAGGGGCGATAACGGTTGTATCGCTAAGTGCGTAGAATTTTTTCTTCTCTCCGCCTTCGCCGAATTTTTGTTTCATCCCTAATGTAAGGTAGCCATGCGTTACACCTACGTAATCTCCGGCATCGTTGCAGGCGCAAAGACAAAAAAACAGCAGAAATACCGTTAAAAAAAATTTACATTTAACAATTGGGCTGGGTTGCATAATTATAGTTCAAGCACCATGCCTGACTTCAGTTCGATTAAATTTTCTCCATAGAGCGCTTTGAACAATTTTACAGCTTCGTAACCGCTGCAATGTCCGGCAGCCACATTTAAAACACCCATATTCTTTACTTCCTTAACTACATATTCTGTTAAACGGTTATCAGTATCTATAAGATGCAATCCGCCGATTAGAAAATTTATCTTTTCGTTGGCAAAAAGAAATTTTGCCCTGTTTATCAGCTCAATTAAGCTCATATGGCTGCAAGCGGAGATTATCGATATTCCTTTCTTTGTCTTTACTATAAGTGCCTGTTCAAGCACAGGGTCGGCTTTATATAAAGTTTTAAACGGGCCAGTCGAATAAATATCTTTGCTTATCTGATTGAAATTTGTTATTTCGATAAAATTGGCGGGGTTCAACTTATCCTTAAATTCCTGGAAGAAATCCGAGCAGCCGTATATTTTCAAATCTTTTTTAAGTTTAAGCAGTTCCCATAAGCCTGAACGATGGTTCCAGTGATTGTGCGAAATGACGACATTTTTTATCGTATTAAGAGAAATGCAAAATATCTCCAGATTCTTCGACAAATAATCAAATTTTTCTCCTGTATCTAAAAGCGTATCTTCCAGCAAATAGGCTATGCCCCAGCCGCTTTCAAATCTGTTATCTATTCTTTCTTTATCAAAAATTATTTGTAGTTTCATTAGTCCCTCTTACCAAATATGGCGCTGCCTATTCTTACCATATTCGCGCCCTCTTCAATTGCCACCTTATAGCTGTCGCTCATACCCATTGAAAGAAATTTCCAATCGTCAAGTGCGAAAATTTTTTTCGCTTTTTCAAAAATTTGCCGAGTTTTTTCAAAATAAGGCCGCAGGTCTTCGGGATTTTTCAGCAAGGGCCCCATAGTCATTACACCCATAGGCTTTATAGTTTTTAATTTTAACGCCTCCTGCATAAAAGCGTTGAAATCTTCCGGTAAAATTCCGGCTTTTTGCCATTCGGCGGCGCAGTTAATCTCAATAAGTACCGGCATAATTTTCTGCACTTTTCGGCACTCTTTATTTATTGCAGCCGCCAAGTCCAGAGAATCAAGACTTTCCATCATATCGAAAATCCTTACTGCGTCTTTAATTTTATTTTTTTGCAGGTGGCCGATTAAATGCCACTGCACCTTTTTGCCGAGGCAAGCATATTTCTCATCTGCTTCTTTGACGTAATTTTCGCCAATTATCGTAGCACCGGCAGAAATTGCCTCTTCGATTTGGGCAACAGTCCTTGTTTTGGTGACAACTACCAACTCTACATTCGCCGGGATTTCACTCCTGATTTTTATAAAATTTTCTTTAATCATGCGGCCTTATCGCAAATGAAATACACTTTGCGGTTATATATTTTTCTGGCTATAAGCCCTAAATCAAGCATTCTTTTAATCTGCCTTGCTAAAATGCCTTTTTCCAAGCCTACTGATTTTTCCAAGTCTCTCATTGTGGCCGGCCTTATATTTAAATATTTTCTAATATCTTCCTGAACGCTTTTTGAGAATTTCTTTTGCGCGTCCTTGTAAAATGAAGATACGATTTCGCATTTTTTTCCGATTATTTTTTTTATTTTCTTAACCCTCTCGTAGTCAGGAAGAGTTATGCTGATGCCTGCCGGCCTTATTGGTAAATTTAACTGAACCTTATCCGGTTTAATCCTATTTACAAGCTTTTTAAACTTCCTGGCCTCCTCCAATGAATCGTTGATGCCGCCTAAAAGCATTATCTCAAGCCAGATTTTTCCTTTGAATTCTTTTCTCAAATTAATCAAACCATCAATTGTTCTTTCAAAAGTTATTTGCTTATGAGGTTTATCTATACGGGAGAAACTCTTTTTTGTTGCAGCGTCAAGGGAAGGTATTATCAAATCTGCCCCAGCAAGTTCCTGTCTTACCTCTTTTTTGTATAATAATGAGGAATTCGTTATGACGGAAACCGGATATTTATTATTGGCCACATCCTTTATGGCATCAATTATCTTATCAAGTCTTTTATGCAAAGTTGGCTCCCCCGAGCCCGATATCGATATGTAGTCAATTTTCGGGTTATTATTAATTATCTTTGCAAGTTCTTTCTTAAATTCGATTATCTCAACATAAAAAAATCTTTTTATTGTCTTTTTTGTAGTCCTGCCAAGCTGGCAATATATACAATCAAGCGTGCAGAATTTTTTAGGCGTAAGGTTAACGCCCAAAGAAAAGCCCAGCCTTCTTGAGGGAACCGGCCCATAAAAATAACTCATATTTTGATATTATAGACGAAATGTTTAAGTATACAAGACCCGTAAAGGAGGCTGCAAGAGACGCGGTGCAGCCTAAGAGGTTATTCAAACTTTACCTTGAATTCTTTTAAGGCGCTTTTAAGATTATCTAAATTACGCCGGTTGGTAAGCAGGGTAAATTTTTCAGTATCGATAAAAAACACATCTTCAAGGCCAACGACAAGGACATTTTTCTTTAAATTATTTAGATACATAAGGTTGTTGTTGCCGTTATAAATAAAAACCTTGCCTTTGGTAACATTGCCGGATTTATCTTTCGGCAATGATTCGTATATGGCATGCCAGGTGCCGAAATCTTTCCAGAAGAAACTCGCTTTTATGAGCCTTGCATTCCTTGTTTTCTCCATAATTGTTTTATCGAAAGGCAAATCCTCTATTTTCTTATATAAACTGCGAAGATTTTTCTCATAATTGCCTTTAGCAAAAATATTCATAAAATCGTTATAGGAAGAATAATATTTTCTGCATTCTTTATCAAGAGTGGAAATAGAAGAGATAAACATACCGCTATTGTAAAAAGAATTACCGCGGCGTATAAGCTCTTCCGCTTCAAGGCGGGTCGGTTTTTCTACGAATTTTTTTATCGAAAAAATATCTTTTTCTATTTTTTCTTCTACCTGAATGTATCCGAAATTGGGCGTTGGGGCATCGGGTTGCATTCCGAAAATAGAAATCCATCCTGCCCCAGCAACGTTGATAGCCTTGCTAAGCGCGCCATAAAATTCTTTATTTTCTTTGATGAGATGGTCAACCGGGGAAATAATAACGATTTTATCCGAAGAAAATCTTTGCCTGAAATGAACCAGGGAGAGCATTATAGCAGCAGCTGTGTTTTTGCTTTCCGGTTCAAAAATTATATTTTCCTTTTTTATCAATTTGAATTTAAGCAGGACGGATTTTTCGTTTTCGTTTGCAATAAGAAAAATATTACTTGAAGAAGTTATTTTAAGGAAGCGTTTTATGGTAAGCTCTAAAGGAGAAAAACCGAAAACATCTATAAAATTTTTACTCTTACATTCACAAAGCGGCCAAAGTCGTAACGACCTGCCACCGCAAAGTATCAAAACTATAGGTTTATCTTGTTGCATCGGGCTTACCTATCGGCTACTTAGTTCAAGGGTTCTTCTTGAAAAGTATCCTCCGGTATACCCATCTATAATAGCAGTTAATTCCTGTAATCTCAAGTCTTTTTGAGAAAGCTCTTCCTCGGCAAAAGAGCCGCAGGCGAGAGCTTTTTTAAGCCTCAGCCTTTCAAAATACACCCTGTTTATTTCATCAAGTATATCCAAACGCAGCTGCGTATTAAGCCTACTTCTTGTATCTATATCATCCTCATAGCTGTTCCAAATGAGATTTCCCACGTCCCAGGAAAAAGATATTCCCCAGTCTCTCGGCCCTATATAATACTTATCGGCGCCGCTGTCATAATCGATTGTTTTATCGTAATCAAGGCTTATTGTGGGAAATAATGCCCTAAACCTCACGGCATTACGCCATTTCCTTATCTTATCGGGATGCGTTTCATTATAGCGTAAAGCAGCTTGCTGGATTTCGTATATGGAAGGCTCTTTGGAAATTGCTTCCCGCAAGGCTTTTCTATTGGAAGAAGGATTAAAATAAGCATTTTTAAATAAACCTTTGGGTGTTGCCAAATAAATTTCTCCATCAGTAGAAAATACAACCCAGAAGATTTCGTTAGAGTAAAGGCCCTCTGAAATTTTTCTGGCGCAAGCATTCTTTAAATCTATTCTGAAAAAACCTTTTGACGAACCAAGATACAATGAATCTTTTTCTAAAACTGTTTGAACAATGGAATAAATAATAATGTTATTTATTCCATCCGCATAAAACTTGCTCCAGGCCCTTCCTTCATCCTTTGATAAGAATAACCCTTTATTAGTGCCAAGCCAGATTTTTTTGTTGTCGAAAATATCTATTTTGATTATGTTTGGAACTATCCCGCTTTCTTCTTCCCCTGTTGATTCTTTTTCGCGGATTACGAACAGCCGCTCAAGATTATTCTTATCTTTCAATAAATACACTCCTTTATTGGCAGCAATATACAGGCCATTTTCTGACGGTTCAAGATAATAAATTGAAACACCGTCGGATAAACCTCCAATTTTTTGCCATTTTAGAATATCTTCTGATATGAAATATAGCCCTGTGCTTGTCCCCATATATATTTCACCTTTATATTTTGCTATGCTTAAAACCAGCTCTTCCTCGGGCGCTGAAAATATCATTTCCTGCCTTTCGGCAATTCTATAAACATGCCGGCTTGCAGCAACATAACATACATCCGGAATATGAGAATCAAAAACAATATCGGTTAATTCCTCATTCTTAAATACATATATTTTTTCGAAGTTTTTACCGCGGTCGTGGCTTTTAAAAAGCGAATTGGCGGAGCCGACGTAGATAAGGTTTTCATCAAGCGGTGAAATGGCAATCCTTTTTATTTGCGCATCTTCTATATTCTCGACGCTTATAAAAATTGCAAAGGCACTTGAAGGAAGTATTATCAAAAAACAAAGCAGTAAATTATAAATTATCACGGCAACGGACGGAAAATTCTTAAACCAGCCTTGAGCGGTTTTGGATTCAGGCATATATTATACACTAATTACCGCGATTTTATGGCTGATCTAGCCGAATAAAATAAAAACGGAACGCGGTAATTGGTATTTAATGCCAGCGTATCACAGATTTGATGATTTGTCAAATTTATTTTTATTTTATTTCAAATTAAAATCTCGTAAATCCTGGTAATAAGCTTCTCGTAAGCGTGTTAGATAAACTATTCGCAGGATGCAAATATCAGCGAACAATTCATCCCGCCAAAACCAAAACTATTATTCATAACAATTTTGGTTTTTTGTTTGCGCGCCCTGTTAGGAACACAATCTATGCCGCACTCTGGATCTGGCGTTTCATAGTTTATGGTAGGAGGTATTACGCTGGTAGTTAAAGTAAGGCAACAGGCGATAGACTCAAATGAAGAAGCAGCGCCCATTGCATGGCCAAGCATTGATTTAATCGAGCTGACTGCTACCTTTTTGTAGTGTTTTGGCCCGAATAATTTTTTGATAGCCCAGCATTCAGCTCTATCGTTGGGAACAGTCCCTGTTCCATGTGCATTTATGTAATCTATGCTTTTTGCCTCTATTCCAGAGTATTGCGCTGCCTGTTTCATACAATTGAAAATGCCTTTTTCTGACGGAATAAGCGGGTGCGATGTGTCAGTGTTCATGCCGTATCCTAAAATTTCTGCATAGATACGGGCTCCCCGCCTTCTTGCACTTCTCAGGCTTTCAACCACTAAAGCGCCGGAGCCTTCCGCCGGGATGACGCCTTTTCTGTTTTTATCGAAAGGCTGGCATTTTAAAGGCGCGAGGGAAAAAAGCTTATAAAACCCTATAAATGTGCCTATGGCAAAATAATCGGTGCCGGCTGCGATAATGTAATCATCATAACCGTTCTTTATTCTTTCGTAAGCAAGGGATATCGCATAATTTCCTGCAGCGCATGCGCCTGATATGGTAAATGCGCTTTTGCCTAAACCTAAAGCCTCAAATACGCTTGATGCGCATTTATATGCCGGATAATTGCTTGCCTTCGCCTCTTTTTTCTCTACATACTCCACTCCGCTTACAATAGTGCCTAGAATTAATCCTGCTTCTTTGGAATTTTTAATACCTGCATCTTTTAGCGCCTGGGAAGAAGAGCAAATGGCAAATTGCTGGCTGCGTGTTAGTCTCCGGTTATTTGTTAATCCATTACAATCCGGCATCACAAAATTTTTTACCTCTCCTCCATAACGCCGTTCCAGGTGCGAAGTGTCAAACGAACTTATTTCGCTAATTCCGGATTTTCCCTGAATTAAGTTAGACCAAAAATCAGAGACAGTAAAACCCAGAGAAGACACAACCCCAAGCCCTGTAACAACAACTCTCTCGGCCATAAATTTATAAATATTTTCTATTTTTTGCGCAATTTGCCTGCAAGTTTAACCAGGCCGTCAACATTTTTTACGGACACCAGGCTGTCTTGCGGTATGCTTATATCAAATCTGTTTTCGATTTCAAAAATTATTTCAACTAAAGCGAATGAATCAATGCCTGTTTCGCTAAAATGCATATTGCTATTTTTATTGATATTATCTTCGGGTATCTTCGTAAGTTTGCTGATTATTTTTATTATTTCAACTTTTTCGTTAGTTTCATTTTCAGCTGGTGCTTGCTTCTTTGCGGTTTTCTCTTTTGCCATAAAACTCCTTTTTATCTATTTGTTGTCATTTTGGCACCTTGAGATGACCCAATCGTAACACAAGAGCTATTCGCATTCTCGCCTATATTAAGGAATAAAGATACTGCTAAATTTTCCGGCCACGGGCATAACCTTTGCTGTTTGATGTTATCATAAACCGCCCTTAAGCTTGAATTTGTGACAGTTTTTGCAGGCATAAGTTTAAATTTCTTATCTGCAAAAATACAGCTTAAAGCTTTTTGCTCCAAAGCATACTTTTTGCTGCCCCTTATCTGTGAGCTGTAAAAATATTGCGGCATAGCTTTTTGAGAAGAACAAAATTCCAGTGTTTTTTTTAGGCATTTACAAAGCCCTGAATTTTTGTTTTTCTTTTCGAAAAAATTTTCTACCCTTAAAATATCCGCATAAACTTTTATGGGGCTTTGCGAACTTATGCTTTCGCAAACAAAACATACTCCGGATTTAGCTGAAGAGGCTTTATTTTTATGCCAGTTTTCATCCAAGTCAATTACAAAAGCAATGTTTTTTTTATTCCTTTGCAGAAAAAATAAAGCCTGGTGCAAAGCATCTAACCCGCTTGCCTGCCCTGAAGACAAAACGCTTAGTGCCCCTTTGGTGCCAAATTTAATAGAAACACAGCCGCCCAAATAAGAAATAAGCAATTTTGGGAAATCCGCAGGGTTAATTCTACGGACATCGGATTTAGTAAGCTTGTTAAGTTTATCAAAATTATTTTTTCTTATATAAAAGTTGCTGAATGTTGTTCCCAAAAAAATACCAATATTATCCCTGTTATGGTCGGCGATTTTAACCTTGCTATCCTCCAGGGCTCTATGCATTAATTCTTCAAGACATACAAACTCCTGGTTCTTTCGGGCTGCAACACAGGAAATTCCTGTGATAGCGTGTCTCATAATATTTTTATTTTACATTTGTATTATATCAATACAAATGCCTGGCAAAACCATTAAAATGGTATAACCTTTTATTTGAAGCGTCAAAACTATTTTTCCCGACTTTAAAGAAGCTGAAGCTTTCCGGGAGAAAAAGGCACTCACGTTTCCAGGAACAAAAGAATCCCGCTCTTTTAATGATATCTATATAATTTTGATGCGCAGTACAAAAAACAGTGTTTACTACGGTTTCAGTATCGAAATAGCTAAGAGCCTTGAACATAAGATGCAAGATGACTGACGGATAATCTAAATCCACAACCATATCTACGACATAAATATCCGTACCTATCTTTTCGGTAACGATATAGCCTACCAATTTAGCCTTTTTGACTGCTGTTAATATTGTAAAATTACGATAAGGGTTGTTGGCATATTTCCAGTTTAAAAAATCGCTATTAGTGTGCATCAGAAAATAGTGTTGTACAGAAACCCTTTTAAAAAATGCAGCCATATCTTTTTTGTCAAAATGATTAATCTTTTTTATTTCTATCAAAGAAGATTTCACGGTTGGCTTAATTTGGGCGATAAAAGGATTTGTGAATTGATAAAGATAAGTAAAATGTTCAAAAGGCCTTTTTTTGTAAGCCAAAGACATCTCTTCATCAAACGGAAAAAATAATGTGACTAGCTTTTGCTCAAAAATTATCGCCTTATAGCTGCGCGCAAATAACACGGTAGCCGCAGGGAACAATTTTCTATAGGCAGGATCAATGATAACGGAGCTTGCAATAATTCCGGATATCTCTCTGCTGCCCAACAAACCATCAAATGGAAAATATCCGGCGCAGCCGATGATAGATTTTCCATATTTTAATATAAAAAGATTCAATTCTCCGATATTATTGCGATTGCGGTATTTTTCAAATATTTCAGTTCCATCAACAGGAAAAATCTTAATATTCTGTTGACGCATCCGCCTTGAAAATGCCGTAAGTAATTTTAAATCGTTCTTATCGGCTTTTGCGAAATTAACACTGGAAGAGTAAAATTCTTTGTTGCTATTCATTAATAACTATGCGTGTTATAATGTCTTAAAATATTTAAAAATTTAAACTATAGCTTGCGATAAATTTTATTTACCATTTGCGGAAAAGGCTCTCCATGACGGCGCAAGGTAGCGCTGGTTTATGGCGTAACACGCAAAATTCAGCCTGTCGGGCTGATAAAAGTTTACTAGTATGCATATATATTTCTATCTTTTAATAGCTGCTACGGGGATGCTCACCACCTATACCGATATTAAAAAGGGTAAAATTAAAAACGCCCATCTTGTTACCATTTTGAGCATGGCAATTATCCTATACTGTGTATCTATTGCTGCAGGAACATTCAAACTGTCTTTGGCAGCAGCCATCAATCTTACGGTGGGATTAATATTAGGATTTATTCTTTATGCTTTTGGCACATGGAAAGCAGGTGATGCAAAATTATTCCTTCTTTATTCTTTGCTTTTAATGCACAACAAAAATGCCTATATTTTATTTCTGCCCTGCCTTACGCTTTTCGCTAATATTTTTTTAACAAGCTTTTTTGCGGTGCTGCCTTCATCATTAAAAGATCTTTTTGATCATAAAAATGAATTCTTTAAATATGTTATTTCGAAAAAAAATCTTATAAGTTTTATAAAAATATGGCTTATCTTATTTTCTTTCTCTTTCTTCATCGGTCCACTCATCTTAAACTATGCTTCTCACAATAACATAGTATTCTATGGCTTCATATTGTTCAGTTATTTAGTATACCAAATCGCTACAAAAATTAAATATCTGATGTTGTTGCTGCCCATACTGCTTATTGGTGCAACAGTAAAACTATTAATTATACCGGGAAGTATTTCGTTAAGGCAAGTTATAGATTTTATTAAATATGCGACGGTATATTTAATAATTACCTCTATTCTTGCTTATATTATTTCTTCCGAAAAAAACAAATATACCTATATGCCTCTTGCCCCTTTTATGCTGCTGGGGGCCGCTTTAAGTACCACTAAATTCTTAGAATTTGCAATGAAAATACTGCTTCAGTTAAGGTAATCATTAAATATAGTTAGCGACAATTACCAAATATCACGTAAATTTTTAATGCTACTATCGTTACAAGCGGTTTTTACTGAATCATCAACTATAGAGTCGCAAAGCTCTGGTTTTGATCTAAAGCGCGCGATGAAAAACAATGCTAAATCATTCGTTAAATCATCTGCTTCCCTGTAGGGATTAGGAGCGAATATTACTCTGCAGGCCAGCTTTCTGGATAACGGCATATTTTCCTGGTTGACATATTTTTCGCACGCCATAACGTTATATTGCTTAAAACCATTGTATACACCCAACATTAAAGCTGCTTCGGGCTTCTTTACCGGAAAACCCAAAGAATCCACTATTTCCAAACTGCCGGAAGATTCCGCTAGGGCCGTTGCATCACCCGTCAAAAAACTTCTACAAAATTTGTTTTTGCTTCCGGATGCTACCGCACAATTATTAGAATTAATTGCCATACAAAGCTGCTGTAACGACGAATCTTTAATATCCTGGCACCGGCCTTCTCCGGTATAGCGTATTGCAAGTAAAGCCGGGGCTACCGCTTCGCAGTCTTTTGATAAGCCGCACGAAGAAATATTTTCGCTCCTTACCGCTTGATATGCATGGAAAACCTCCGTAAATCCGTTGTTCTTAAGCACTTCCCTGCCAAACTTAATTTCTCTCTCTAAATTAAAAGGGGCCTCTTTCGATGCATCAACTGCTGCGCTTTGGATACCGCCATTTTCTTTTGTGGCGCTATCTGGTTTTAAGCCCTTTGGTTTATCTTGCGATAATAAAACGAGTGGGAAAAAAAGAACTATAATGAATATTGCATATTTTCGCATGATAACCTCCTTTTATCTACCAGTTAAATAACGATATAATTTATAAATTCCAGCCATGACAAATCTATTTAATTGTTTTGACTAATGAATCAAACAAAATATAGTTTTATTTACCATTGTTATGATTCTGGTGCGGGTAACTACGGCGCACATGTCGCATGCAATTGGTGCCGCCTACCGGTTCGGCCTCTATGACAGTGTTAGCTGGTTCGTTTGTATGTGCGGCATAAGCTTTGTTCGAAGACGCAAAGGAACCAGCAATTGTCAGGGCAGAAATTGTTCCCAAGCCAATTTTGATTATTTTGTCTTTTGCGATAAAACCATCTTCGTCTTTTATGAAATTTTTTATGCTTTTCTTAAAAGTTTTTACCATTCTTTTATTCTTGTTCTTTCTTTTTTCCATTTCTATCCTCCTTTTTTATTAACCCAACTTTTTAATATTTCCAAATCCTGTCCTTCCTTAGAAATTTTTTCGAAAATATATTTTACCTGAAGCGTATGAATCTTGTAAATAAAAGAACAGTGTATTTTTGGAACAAAGTTTTTTTGCTCCGCATAGTTTAAAACAGGACAAACCCCTATCCATGGAGAAAACACAGAAGTACAATCCCATAAATTTAGCACCGAAGCCTCTAAAAGATGCAGCAAATTTTCTCTTTTTACCAAACCCTCGTAAGTTTTATTCAAAATATTGCCTAGCTTAAACATTTTTTCGCCAAGCATTCTCGACTCATCACATGGATAGCAACTACCATCAGGCATATAAACAATTTGCCCCCTGCCTGCTCCGCATGGGCTCATGAGATCGACATAATATGGGTCTTCTTTGTTAAAGATTTTTTGAAGTATTACTTTAGCCATACGCTCGCGCAAAAAAATTCCTTTTCTGTTTAGTTCAAGAATGTACTCCAATGCATTCCTGTAAAATGCCATAAATTCATCGGCCGAATAACCTAGGCTACCCCAGTTAACGCAGGCATTGCCTAAATTATTTATTGGCCTAAGCGCAATGCTTGTTTCGCCCCATTTTAAATACTCATCAACAATTTCCCTAAAAGCTCCCAGTGAATGTTTTGTGATCGTCGGCAGCAAATTTACCGGTTTTTTGAATTGTTTACGTAGTTTTTTAATATTTCGGGTTACTGCATCATAGGTTCCTTTGCCGCTGCCAAAAATTCTATTTTTGTCATGGATGTTCCTTGGGCCATCCAAAGAAGCGCATACTTTAACATCGAAGTCCTTGAAAAACTTTATTTTCTCGGTATTTAGCGCGACTAGGTTGCTTACTAATGTAATATCAATTTTTTTATTGCCTCTCTCCAGCTTGCGGATATTTTTTGTCAAAAAAGTAAGGACATCCCAATTAAGGGTCGGTTCTCCGCCCTGGAACTCTAAGGTAATATAAGGATTTTTTCTTTCTGCGATGCATTGCACAATGCTGCGGGCAACCTTTAAACTCATATGTTGCGGGCGCGTAGAATGTGCCTGGCAATATTGACAATGTAAATTACAATGCGTAGTGATAACTGCGATATGCAACGATGCGTCATAAAAAAGATTGCTGTTTAGATTTCTATAGTCTTCGAGCAATCTGTTAAAATTATACTCATCGACAAGAAAGCCGCTTTCGTATAGCCGGTTAAATAAGGGAGTAGATCTATTAATCTTAAAAGAACTAAGCAGCTTAAAGTCATTTTCACCTAAGATATCCCATCCCCCAAGTATATTTGATATTAAATATTTTTCTGCAATAACACCTGAATTAAAGGGAATTATGGCAAAATCTTTGGTCATATTTCTTGATTTAGGCCGATTAAGTAATTTAGGAAAACAAAATATTCAATTTCATTTTTTATATTTAATTTTACCAAATAATAATTACCGCGTATCATAACTGTACGTATCAAATCCGGAGTTTCTTCTTTAATCCGGCTAAGAAGCTCCATTTTATATAATTTTCTGTGTAATTTTACGAAAGAACTATTTACGTGTCTTTGCAGGAATGGTTGCATGTTTTTTAGGAATGTTGCTAACTTTATCCGATTTACTCAATGAACAAATTAATTCATCAACCTCCTTCGTGGCCGCTTCTTCAGCCAAAGAAGGTGCAGCAGAAAACAAGGCTTTTTGCATTAAGATCTTAAGGGTATCGGCGTTGGCTCTCAAGCTGGTAAAATAGTGCGCGTAATTAATAAGCTCATTATAAAATTGCATACCTAAATCATCCAGTAATTCTTTTTTGTCTTTAGAAAACAACCAAATTGTTATTTTATTTTTCTTTTCTTTATCAAGATACACATAAGCCCTGTCCAAAAATACATAGCTGGCAGAATAAACTGTCGCCAGAGGATATATTTTTGGGTCTACCCTAAGCTTAACCCAGCCATTGCCTTTTTCCAGAATTTTTTCTGAAACCTGCATTTATTTAATAGTTAGCACAATACCAAACCTCTCCTACTCTTATTACTGCCGGCGTGCCATTGTCGTTTGCAGCAGTGGTTGTTCCGCCCTGTAGCCACATCTGGTCGTCTGATTGCAGGATAAAACGAAAATCAAAATCAGAAACAGTATCGTTTGTAAAATCTATATAAGGCACACCGCCCGCTACATTTACACGCCTTAATTCTATATTCGGATTGCCTCCATCGTTATTTAATGTAACTTCGTTATTTCCATTCAATGTCCGTAAGGTTACATAGACCCCAAAAGGGGCAGGATAATAAGTAGCTACAGTTATAATTTCCTGAGAAAAAGCTGTGCCGCAGGTTAATATCAATGAAAGAAAGAAAATTAATAATAGGCCGCGTATTTTCATATTACCCCCTTTTAAGGAAATTATACTCTATTAAATTTTTCGGTTCAACCGTTAGTTTATTATTGTTCAACGTTGTTTAATGGTATCGCAAGAAAGAATATTAATAAAATCCTGCGCGCGCTTTTCGCCCTCTTTATTTTCTTTTGCTTTATAAAGTTCTTTAGCTTTTAAAAAATAACCTTTTGCAGTTATAAGGTTGTTTTCATCATAATAAGATAAACCAAGATAGAAATAAGCATCAGCGGCATCATTGGGATTAGCCACTGCTCCTGAAAAAATTCTCCTGGCCTCTTCTCTTTTACCAGTGTATAAATAATTTATGCCCTTTTGAATCCTCTCCGAAGGTTGTTTATTCGCTTGATTTTCCTGGGCCGACAAAGACACGCAAATGCATAAAATTAAACCAAATAAACCTATAGTTAATAATCCTTTTTTATTCATAACTTCCTCCCTTTTATTTTTTCATTATATCATAAAATATAATCAGCGCAACAATGCCCCCTGAGCGCCTGCCCGTAATTATTATTGGATATTGATTATGATAAACGTTGAATTTTAGCTGGTTACACCAAGAATTTGTGGCAATTATTAGGACTACCATGTGAAGAAAAGGATAACCTGGAAGGTTCTTTCGATAGCTTGAACAATGTCCGATTTTTAGCTACAAGCAGGAAAAGACAGATAGGTTTAGAAGTTTCTTTTAGCAATGAGCTATTACAATAAATAAAACGTGCCGAGGGAGAGAATCGTATGCAATCTTTTGCGTTAGCAAAAGATTCTTCATATTGCATCCGATACAAGCCTGGTACAAAAAGAACAAACTTTTCTAGATAAACCATCAAGCAGAATAAAACGTGCCGAGGGAGAGAATCGAACTCCCCACGCATGGATTTTCAGTCCATCGCTCTACCGACTGAGCTACCTCGGCACTAAATAGCACCATTGCAAATGCAATGGCCAAATATCATTTTCAATGTAGAGGATTATAGCATAGAGGCTTATTTAGGCAAGAGGATTCTGTAACCCGCACGGGCCATCGTAGGTTCTTTTATTTCGCCCGTTTAAACTGGCGACACCACTCTGCACTATTTGACCGCGGGCACGCCGAAGGCTTGCCCGCGGTCATCCGGCAAAGCGACTAGAATCCAGGGGGTTACTCTTCCATGTATATTTTTACTAAATTTTCATAGTCCTCGATAGCCTGGCATGGTTTATCCAGGATAGAACAAACTGTCGGTTTAACTTCCCAATAGTTTTTTCCTTCTTCCGGTTTCCAGGAATTCTCTCCGTACATTTTGCGGTTATACACATCGTATAACGCTTTATAAAAACTTAAACGTCCATCTTCCCCCACTTTGGCTGATTTTATATTTATGAAACATTTGTTAAGCTTGTTATTGTAGTGATTTTGAAACCCGGAGTTTTTGGGGTCAAATCCATTTTCTTTAAAAAATTCGCTGGCTGCCGAAAAACATTTGTTCTCAAAGTCCATGATTTCGCTTGCGGATTTAGATGCCACTTCACCAGAAAACCGCTGGTTATTAGGCAAAAATAATACAAAATAATACGCAACGGAAAGGCTCATAGTTATAAGGGCCAATAACACCCCAATCTTAAACCAATTTTGTTTTATCCAGTTACTCATAATCAGGCCTCCTTTTATCGGGTTTATAGTAGGATATTTTACTTTTATTTTCCTGTTTACCCACGGGATAAATCGGATAACAAGATACAGAAGATATAAAAACAATAGCAACAGGCCGAGCTTGTGCAACAATAAGGATTTTGCCGCATATGAACGCCCTGCATCTTTTGACTGCAAATTACTGCCATCCGGGATAGCCACGAAAAGCTTACCGGCTAAGAAACCTTTACTCGATTGGCTTGTTACAGCTATTGCTTTATAATGCTGTGCTAGCGTTATCAGCAAAATACCAATTAAAAACACCAGGAATAGAACACTTTCTTTTGTTATGCTTTTTTTTATTTTGTAATTCATAGTAAACGGGGGATAAAAGATTAGTTGTCAATTTTGGTAGTATCCGCAGGGCATTCTCTGCAAAGCGTTTTGCTTACATAATCATGTATTTTTTTACTATCAGCGGAATTGATTTTGAAGAATTTTAAGCCCACCACAAAAGGATAATAAGTATTATTTCTGTTATCCTGCCATACTACCTTTGCCTTGGCAGTAATTGGGCTTGCGTAATCCTCCAGTTTAAAATTCAAATCAAGGCACATGCCCAGATCAAACCGCTGGAGGGTAGAAAGGCGCATACCACCCTCAGAAACATCCTCGCACCTCGAAGACATACCCAAGTGGCTTCCTGAAAGTCTAAAGCGAATAATCGCTGACTTGCTTATTCGTGGATAATGGCGTTGTTCTATCATCAATTTTTAATTTATCATATCCATTTCTTATGTCAACTTATATAAAAATTGCTTGCTTCTATTTTTTCGTTTCCTGCTTTATGAATTGCATTCTGTAACCTAATCTAAATTTTTTTATTGCTTCAGCGATTTCCGCTTTCGGCTTATTTTTAAGTTTCATTGAGACTACATAAAAAGCGTGTGTCACCGGTATAGATAAATTTTTATCATCGTTATAGAATTCATCGATCATTAAAGCAAGGGTTTCAGAGCCTGATCCGGAATATACCTCCCTTGCCTTATCTACCTGCATTATTGCTGCGCCTTCATAAATACCCTGCAACAAAACCTGCCTCATTGTTCTGCCTTCTATGTATCTATTTAATAATTTCCAACTATTGCCGTCATAAGCAGTTTGCGCATAAGCACCTAAGTTTATCGTGATAAATAAACTGCATAAAAAAAATATATATTTTTTCATTGCCCATCCTCCTTTAAAAACAGAGAAAAAAATTATAGTTTATCCAATCTTCCTGCTGGCTGGTATCTGCGTAAGCATCTATGCCTTAGAAACAAAAAAGCGGCTCATTTATCTGAGCCGCTTTAAAAGTCCAATACATATATATCCACATCTTTGATAATAATACTACCTGCAAGATTTTTTTCAACAAAAATGTGGATATACAGCAAAAAAATCAGATTTTACTTTTCTCAATACCCTCCTTAAAGAGATGATGCGGGTTATTTCCTTTAAGCCATTCAACAGGAATCCAACCGGACATGCCTTTGTAAAATCCCGAGGTCACTACGACATGCGCTCTGCCTTTAAAAATTTCTTCATCAAGCACAAGCACCTTTGTGTCTTTCGTAACTCTCAATACATCATAAGACTCAAGCATTGCCATGAATGCAGTTTTATCCCGCATTCTATATGCGTATATAAGATCATCAGCCGTTTTCTCATTAAGGGCAACGCCCAATCTTTGCCATGAATATGGCCCATGTATTGCAAGCTCCCTTCCAATTAACTCTTGATATTCGGCAAAAGTTTGATACGGCGCAAAACAAGAAAATACCAAAAATAACGCTACGAATATTGCTATCTTCATATGCACCTCCCCCCTTTTTAATAACTACTTAGAAAATAACATATAATAGAGATTAAAACAAATTAGCAATGGGTAATAATGAAAACGTTTTCAAGGGATAAACTGTTTATTGCGTAAGTTTCTTAAAAATAGCAGATAAACTAACGGGGATTAATTTTCCTTATAAGCGGTTATTTCTCCATTTTCTGTATCCCAGCGGATAATATGCCATGATTTTTCACCTTCTGCAGGAAAAATTTCAATCTGGGCAGTATATAAAGGAAACATCATGGCTAGTTCTTTCGCAAAAGAAAAGCTTGTTTTTTTAATTTCATTAAATGTTTCGCTTTTTCCGTTTGAATCCATTCTTATAGAAATATGCCCATCACTGCATTCGCCGTATATTTTGATAAAATACTCTCCCCATTTCGCTGCTGCCGCTTCTAAAAACGGGGTAATATTCCTATCGCAATACCCGGTTTCTACCACTGTATCGCCTATTGTTTTTTCTGCCTCACAGGTAAAAGCTCCGGAAACAAATGCAATAATTGCTAAAACAGGAATAATTACGTTCTTCATAATTAGTTTTATTTTAAAGCAATATAGCGAAAAAGGCAATGTTTTTTAATCACGCTTACCATTTATGAAAAATAAAAATAGCTGCAAGGATTATCATCAGAAAACCCAGAATATAATTCCATTTTAATCCTTCCTTAAGATACACTACGGAAAAAATGGAAAACACAACGAGCGTGATGACTTCCTGAATGGTTTTTAACTGTGCTGCTGAATATTGGTAATGCCCGATACGGTTCGCGGGCACCTGGAAGCAATATTCAACAAATGCTATAAGCCAACTCGCAAATATGGCAATCCATAAGGGTGAATTTTTATATTTAAGATGCCCATACCAGGCAAAAGTCATAAAGATATTTGACACGAGTAAAAGCGCAACGGTTTTCATATAAAATCCCTATCAAAGAAAATGCTGACGCGAGCAAAGCCTGCGTCAGCATTCTTTATTTCTTTTTCCAAATTCTTTTATTCTACAGGTATCAGAATCTTACGGCCCGCTCGGAGACGGTTGGGGTTTTTAATAACGCTTTTGTTAAGTTCGTAAATGTATTTCCAGCGGTGCCCTTTGCCCAACTCATGTTCTGCTATTTTCCAAAGCGTATCGCCTTTTTTTATCGTATACTCTCTGGTTGAAACTTTAACTTCGCTTTCAACCGGTTCCTCAAGTTCTTCGACAAATTTTCCTTCCTCAAGTTGAGTTGCATCGGCAGGGATACCTTCTCCATTATAAGGAATCATGACCTCTTCTACTTCGGCAATCATAAATTGCGCATTCCTGTCTTTTTGCATCCCGGGGAGGTCTGTTACCGGGCTAACTGCATCAAGTTTTCCTCTGCTTACTATCTTAATACGGTCTTGCGGTATGCCATTTTCAATCATAAAATTTTTGACTGCATCTGCACGCTTGCCGCCAAGCTTCAAATTGTACTTTTCCGAACCGCGCGTATCGCAGTTACCGGTTATTAAGATATTCGTTTGCGGATTCTTGTTTAAAGTCCTTACAGCCGCTTCCAGTATGGCTATAGCATCATCTCGTAAGGTGGCGCTATCGAAATTGAAATAAACTTTTACATTTTTGACTATTTTCTTAATAAGAAGCGATGGCCTTTTTTCCTGCGCCTGTGGTGGAGGGAGTTCTTCCGCTTTATAATCAAAAATTATCTTATAAACATAAACATAGCCTCTGTTTCCCCAAGGTGAAGCTTGCCCGGGGCTGGTTGGCCACCACCAATAGCCTCCTGCCTTCTCATCTTTTACCGGGTTAGGTTTTGCATCCGTTGGCCACCAGGTAAATTTTTCCTGAAGGCGTTTTAAATCTTCGCTTTTTCTCTCTTCGTTGGTCCCCGCAAAAACCGGATTTATAAAAATTGTAAGAACCAAGATTGCCGAAAATAAACTAGACACGCTAAAACTATTGATAAGTAAACTTAGCGGACGAAAATCGGAAAAAGTTTGTTTTTTATACATAATTATTCAGAATATTTCTGCAGTTTTGCCCAAGTTTGCCTGCCCACTATTCCATCTGGTTTTAAACCGTTCGCTTTTTGAAATTCCTTAATTGCTTCTTTTGTTTTTCTGCCTATCTTGCCATCTATTGCGCCGGAATAAAATCCTGCATTTTTCAGGGTTGTTTGAATACTTTTTGGCGTGACTTTTGAAATATCCACTTCCTGCGCATTTACTATTTCTTCTGATTCTGGCACTTTCATTTTGGATAATCTTTCTTCCAAATCGCGGATTTCTTCGTCTTTGCTCTGCAATTGTTTTTCAAGATCAGAAACTTTCGACTGAAGCTCTTCTGCTTCACTGCCTGCAGCAGTTTTATTTGTTGTTGCACATCCTGCCAAAGCGAAAATAATTATTGCGGTTAATAAAATTTTGGGAAACATCAAACACCTCCTTAATGAGCCCCGCACTTTTCCAGACTTCCTGTCTAAAAAAGTGTGTAGTCGAATCCCCTCTCTCAGCGATTGAATAAATGAGTAGGATAATGACTTAAAACGCTTTAGGCTTCCTGCCTAAAAAAATTACTGAAGATTACCAGTCGTTGCAGACGGCATTTGTTCTGCGTTAGTCAAATAACTTTTAAGTTTTTCCCAGGTTTTTGGCCCAACCTTGCCATCGACAGTTAAACCGTTTTTTGATTGAAATTCTTCAATGGCTTTTTTTGTCTTCGGGCCTATTTTACCATCAACAGTTCCCGCATATAGCCCTGCATTTTTTAATGCTTTCTGAATATCTTCCGGGGTCGGCTTCTCTGGGATAGCTACTGTTTGAACGGGTATCTGCGGCGTTAAGGCTTCCTTCGCGGCGCCTTCAGCAGTTGTAGCTTGCGTTACAGCTGGTTGCGTTTCCAATGCGCTGCCGCCTTCCGGCATAATCATTTCAGATTCCATTTCTGTCTGCGGTTTTTCTGCTTTCTTAGCGCAGGAAATAGAAAATATCAACACAAATACCATCAAAAATACGATTTTTTTCATTTTCTCCTCCTTTTGGTTGTTAAAATACTTTTCGCTGACAGCTTTCTTAGATTTCATCCTTATATCCCCTCATGTTTACAACTAAACCTCAAAATTATTATAAATTAAGGAGCTTCTGACATATTAAAATTGTGTTTATCTGCTGGCATTAAAAAATGTTCAACCGAATTAGTTGAGGAATACATTTGAAGATTTTTTTGATTTACTTTATTTTTTTCGTCTTCCGCGCAATAAGTCAATTTAGTTAAACAAAAACGGGTTTTCATCATTACATCAAAATAACCAAGAAGTTATATAAATCAAAATTTTACAGAAAATTTATAGATTGTCAAGGTTTTTAGCATATGTGCGGTATGCCGTTTTTATCTCGGAAAGTGTGTCACCGCCAAACTTCTCAAGAAAACTTTCCGCTACCGCTACAGCAGCCATATTTTCGGCAATAATCGCGCAAGCGGCTATTGCGCAGGTATCCGAACGGATAACTATGGCTTTTTCAGCTTTCTTGCTGATTAAATTTACCGAATTAAGCGGTCTTCTCAATGTGGCTATGGGTTTCATAGCTATCCTTAAAACAATTGCCTCCCCCGTTGAGATCCCGCCCTCTATGCCTCCGGAATTATTTGTATTTCTGTAGAAACCTTTTGTTTTGGAATAATAAATTTCATCGTGCGAAAGGCTGCCGCGGGATTTAGCATATTGAAACCCGAGGCCAACCTCAACTGCCTTAACCGCCGGGATACTCATAAGATAACATGCAAGTTTTGCATCCAGCCGTCTGTCAAAATGCATAAAAGTGCCAAGGCCCGGCGGAACACCCTCTATCCGAATTTCTGCAATACCACCCAGGCTGTCTTTTTCTGCTTCAGCTTTTTTAATCTCACTAATCATCAATTTTTCTTTCTTTTGATCGATACAATTTAGCTGCGAAGATTTTATTTTTGTTTTTATATCGGAGATACTTTTCGGCTTTACGTCTGAAACGACATTGCCTACCGCTACCGTAAAGCTTGCAATATCTATATCAAAGTTTAGAAGAAATTGTTTGAAGATAGCCCCCGCGCATACTCTGGAGACGGTTTCCCGCGCAGAAGCTCTTTCAAGAATATTTCTGACATCGGCATCGTTATATTTAAGGGCTCCGGATAAATCCGCATGGGCGGGCCTTGGTATAGGAAGAGACGGCAGCTCATCTTTATTTTGGGAAAATATTTTTACATCTTTATTTTTAACCAGTATTGTTATAGGGCTGCCAAGAGTAATTTTATTACGTAATCCCGATACGATTTCTGCTTTATCATCTTCAATTGACATTCTCTTTCCGCGGCCGGCGCCAGACATCCGCCTTTTTAATTCCTGATTTATAAAATCCTGCTCGATGCGCACGCCCCTAGGAAACCCCTCTATAATTGTAGTTAAACATTCTCCGTGCGATTCTCCTGCAGTTAATATTCTCATTTATACCTCCTTAATTTTTCGACGAAGTCGAAAAATTACCCCCGAAGCGCTTCGTGTAAATTTTCTGCGAGTAAAACGAGCTTGAAAATTTACACGATATACACGCGCGAGGGGGTATGCTAATATTTTAATTACCATTATTCTAGAAAATAATACCAATAAACCTGACTATATGATTTCCCCAAAAAAACATCGCCACAGATGCAAGCGATAGATACGGCAAATAGGGTATAAGGTGCGATTTTTTAAAAACCATTGCTACCACGGAATAGGCAAGCGCAAAAAATGGTGCAAGGAAAAATACAAAAACAACCGCTTTCATTCCAAGGAAAACTCCAACAACGCCCATAAAATCAACGTCGCCAAGGCCTAAAGATTCTTTCTCTCCATCTATTGATTCTTTTTTACGTAGCGCAAGGTATATGCTGATAAAGATATCACCGAATAATTTAAAAAGGTAAGTAAAGCCTAGGCCGAAAAGCAACGCTCTAAGGGACTTAAGTATTGGCAGGAGTTTCAAGTCCAAATGCATTGCGCCTGCATTAAGGCAATGGATTGTTGCCCTTATGTCAAAAATTAATCCAACCGCGATTGCCAAGAAACATAAGTATGCAGGTATAGCGTGATAGTCTATATCGATAAAAGAAACAACTATAAGAAAACAGAAAAAGAAAATATATTTTGCCAGATTCCAGGAAGGGCCGAAATGCGAGTAAAGGACAAGAAAAATTATGGCAGTAAGGAGCTCCACAAAAGGATATCGTAAAGAAATTTTAGCGCTGCAGGCGCGGCATTTTCCTCTTAATATAAAATAACTTAATATTGGAATATTATCGTACCAGCGTATGGGGCCCTTACAATGCGGGCAAAAAGAACGCGGCCCGACAATTGACATATCTTTTGGAAGCCTGTAAATACAGACATTCAGGAAACTACCTATGCAACTGCCCAATATAAACACAATTATTTTTTCTAACATATTTTTTTAAGCTCCTTCTTTAGGGCATTTTTCATCTCTTCAACAGGCGCTGATTTTTTTACCCAAAATTCAAACGCATACACGCCCTGGTACAATAACATACCCAGCCCACAGCAAGCCTTAAGCCCTGATGATTTTGCATCTTCAACTAACCGCGTTTGCCTGTTATAAACAACGTCGTAGACATACAAATCTTTGTGAAAAGCGTTCTTATTTACAACTGAAGTATTCCCTTCTTTCATGCCAACAGGCGAAGCATTAACTAGCAGGTTGCTTTGTTTTATTGTATCAGAAATTTGCCCCTCCGGGATAAATTCTAATTTTTTTTCCAAATACGGATAACTGGCAAAATAGGCTGAAAAATGCTTTCTGGCTGCGTCAAGAGCTTCCTTGCTTTTATCATATATGAATATTTTGTCCACCTCTAAGCTTTGTTCGCTTAAAGCTGCGATAACTGCCCTGCCTGCTCCGCCACAGCCTATAACCAGCGCGCAGCAGCCTGAAGGGTTAAATTGGAGTTCTTCTTTCAAAGACATCAAAAAACCAGGCGCGTCTGTATTCGTGTAGGCTAAGTTACCATTCTCTCTTTTTACTGTATTTATTGCTCCGGATAATTCTGAATAGAAAGGATTTTCGTTTTTTGCATTGACATATTTTTTTAAGATCTCTTTAGCCCTGACTTTATGCGGAATAGTTATGTTAAATCCGATGATGTCGCCTGCACGGAAAATATTACCTTTTGTGTCTTTGAATTCTTTTTCCGGCTTTAGCAGAAAATCTTCCAAGCCTTGCGGGTTTATCTCAAACAATCTGTACTCTGCATTTATCGCGAGTTTTTTAAAAGCTGCTGCGTCCATGGCGGGAGAAAAACTGTGCTTAACCGGAAACCCTAAGAGCCCATAGATTTCGGGATTTTTTTTAGCCATTCTGATTTTAAGCTGGATATTTTATGAATCAATTTTCAAACTTAACGTCGACAATGCTCCAGAAGTAATTCCAGTGTCCGGCAGCAAGAGAGTTAAACATTGGGAAACGGTCGCGAAGGAAACCTTCAATTTCCTCTTTACTGTGGTATCTTTTTCCGCCATAATTACTTTTTTTGTCATAAACAGGGTCATAGATAAACGACCAAAAATTACTCCAGTC
>JAQVOZ010000082.1 GCA_028702365.1 Candidatus Omnitrophota bacterium
AATTTTATTTTTAAAAAAGTTTTCGAAAAGATACCTGACGCTGCAGTCGCTTGTTTCCGTTCTCGGCACACAGCATATAATTAAATCTGAGTCAAGAGGCGCAAGCGCTCTTTTTAAGAGCCCGGCGGAGTAAAGCGCGCTTATGATACCGGTTTTAAATTTAATAATGTTGCTTCCTGTCATAAGCCCTTTTTGTGCCTGCTCTTTGCTGGGAATATCCATATGCGAGATTATTGCCAGTGTACCTTTGCTGCGCCTTCCCTTGATTAAACCTACCAGGTTTCCTGCTTTATCTTTTGCGATTTTTTCCAAACCCAATTCCTGCATTTTAGCCATAATTGCGTCGCTGAACCTGGCAAGGTTTCCACTGGTTACGTTAAAATCCGAAATTTGTCTGGAAAATTTTGCCAAATCTTCTTTTAATCCCGGAAGTTTTTCTTCAATTATCTTGTTCATTATCTACCTCCTGTTCTATATTAGTTAACAATATTAAATTCTATTTAACATCTTAGGCAAAAAATTTTCTCTTTTAGAAAGTAGGCGGTGTTATAACCCAGACTGCTTCCGCTTTCTCTTTGCCGATATTTCTAAAAGCATGCGGGATGTGCGAATTAAAATAGATACTGTCGCCTTTTTTAAGCACATAGACTGTTTCGTTTAACGTTATTTCTATTTCGCCCTTAATCACCAGAACAAATTCCTGGCCAAAATGTTTATAGGCTGATTTACCGGAATCGGCATGTTCGTCTATTTTAAAGAGCAAAGGCTCCATCTGCTTATTGGGATCTGGGTTCGTAAGAAGGTAAATGTGCATCCCTTTCCCGACTTCTTCCACGCACTTTCTTTCGTTTTCAGCAACAACAGGGTTATCGTTTATGCGTTGGCTTTCTCCGATTAAATTACCTATGGTAGTCTGCAAGGAATCTGCAATATTTTTAAGGGTGGCTAACGACGGGGAAGCTTTTCCTGTTTCAACCTGGGAAAGAAAACTTGCGCTAACCTTTAGCTGCTTGGCTAAAGTGCGCAGGCTTGCTCCCTTTTCTTCCCTTAATCTTTTTATGTTTACGCCTACTATGTTCATCTTTCCTCCTCATTTAAAGAATAACATATAATGTTTCTCTTGTCAAGCATAAGTTAACAAATTATTATTATTTTAAGTGTAGCTTAACATAGCCTTTTTCTCGCAATCCCCCTAAAATTCGTAGGCTACGCTTAACTTATACCACCTTTTCGTGCCATCTATGTCCTTTAATTCTTCGTAACTTTTGTTAAAGATGTTTACGCCCTCTAGCGCGATAGTAAAATCGCGTAGTTTTTTCTCAAGCTTTAAGTCAAAAGTTACGTATTTTCTTCTGTCTACGGGATTTGCGAAATTGCTGATAAGGTTTGCCAAATACCCTTTATAATTAAAACCAAAATTTGTCGCTATTTTATGACGGTCGTAATCGAACACGTATTTAGAAAATGCGAAAGGGCTTTCTTTGTTCAGAGTAAGATAAGTATATCCTACGGAAATTTTTTCGAGAATACAGTCTTTAAATTTAATCTCGGGTGAAACATCGATACCATAAGCTTTGACATTTCCTACGTTAGCTGCCTGCCAGAGGTCGGCCGGATTATTTCTTACCCAGTCAATTGTATCGTATTGGTCTTTTAAAAATATACTTGAAGAAATCCCCAAAAACTCTTTGGGAAAGAAATCAAACCCCAAGTCAAAATTATTTGAACGCTGTATTCCAAGGTTAGGATTACCTTTGTTTGCAGCATCAGAATAATACAGTTCAGTAAATGAAGGCGCCCGCCAGAGCCTGTCATAGGAAAATCTAAGTTTAAAATTGTCTCTTGGCAAAAATCCTAAACCAAGACGGCCGTTTTCAAGGTAACCCCATTTAGAATAATAATCTGTGCCGGCGGAAACACTATACAAAAATTTGCCTGCCTGCTTCTCGTGCAGCCCCGCAAGGATTCCTTTTCTTTGACGGCTGTGTTTACCCAAATTAGTACTGTCTATTTTTTCTTCTTCGATATTAAGATTGGTAAATATGTCATTACGGAAATCTAATTCTTCTTTAAGACCATAAACGTAACTGGTGTGGATATTTGTTGAAAGCGACGGGTTTGAGCGGTCCAAGATAAACTTGTCGCCATGTCTTCTAAAGTATGCTGTATTATTCAGCTTAAAAAGCTCCTCATCCATACCCAGTCTTGCCAGAAAAAATCTCTGGTTTATGTGTTCTTCTTCCTGCCGGAAACGCGAAGAGTAAAAACTATCCGCGCCAAAATCTCTTTTGGTTGAACCAAAAAGAAATTCCAGTTCCCGGTTGTTTAAATTTAAGAGTGAGTGGTAAGAAAAATTATAAATTTCAAAATCAGTGTCAGCGCGCGAACCTTTTGATATTTTATGCTCCACGGAAAACCTGTTTTTGCTTTCCAAAATCGGGAAATTTACGGACATCAAATTTTCCCATAGAGCATATTGACCGAAGGAACTTTTCAAAAGCATACCTTTTTCTTTGGGCTGTTTAAGTTTAAAATCTACCTTCTGCGAATTTTTATATATATCAATTTCTTCGAGGTCTGCGCTTGTTAAAGGAATTTCCAAGGTGAAGTGCCCTGTCTGCGGATCGTTTATTTTAACGCCGCCCAATGTTACATAAGCATCTTCAAATACGCTGCCGCGTATCGATAAATCCTGTTGTATGCCAAAAGGGGCCCGTTCTTTTAAATTTGTACTGGACGAGTAATCAAGCAGTTCCTCAAGCGATGAGAAAGGCAAATTTTTGATATCCGCTTGCGAAACGTTGTCTATGCTTTCTGTTTCATTTTTCGGCTCGCTTCTGGAAACCGTGATGGGCTCAAGCGTAATAGTTTCAGAGTAGCCATACAGGGGGCATAAAAAACCCAACAACAAAATGATTGATTTCTTCATTGTTAAATACTAAACCCTAAACTGTTTTAGTTTATTTTCATCAACCGCAGCAGCAGAAATTGTTTCTGTATTATCTTGCGGAAAAATCCTGGTTGTAACCTTAACTGCTTCTTTATTTTGAGAAGTATAACTTGCAATTATCTGGCTGGCGATTGTTTTTATGCCCTCATCAAAAACGCCTTTACCAACAGCCGTAGGCCCGGGCAGCTCCAGTGGTTCAAAGATGGCATCACCGTTAGCTGCTGATTTTAAAATTTCATTATTTTCTTTTTCGTTTCTTCCTACAATTAGCTTAAAAGATTCGTTTAACCTAAAATGTCTTCCGATTTTAAGCAATTCTAAATTCTGCGGATTGCATTCGTTATGTTTCAGAAGATCCTCTACCCTTGTGCAAAATGACGGGATTGTAAGAAGACACCCTCCTGCCGGCCAGGCAAAATCTTTTATACCTAAACTTTCGGCAAGTTTAAACTGGGGATTCCTTGAGCGGCCGTTAAAACCAAACAGCGCTTCGCGGTTAACCCACTTTTCCCGCTCAGGCAGGGTAGGTTCCAGCAATTTTGCCGATAGGGGCCTTAGAAGCAACTCCTCCAAACCTGAATTTTTCTCAATAAGCTTCAGGGTTTCTTTATGCTGTGATTTTGGCCTTTGCGCTATTACTTCCCCGGTTACAACGAATGACGCTCCCAATTCACTCATTAACCTAGCTGCATACCTTAACATTAAAATTTTACAATCTATACAGGGGTTCAAGTTTTTTCCATAACCAAACTTGGGATTTTTTATAATTTCTGCATAATCATCGCCGAGATAAACGACCTTGAGTTTGCCGCCGAGTTCTGTTACTTTTTTATGTAAAGCTTCTTCTTTATTTTTGTCAAAATTAGAAAGAGGCGTTACAAAATGCAAGGCAATTACTTCTATACCCTCGCGCACCATAAGTTTTATGACGAGTGAGCTATCCAGTCCGCCCGAGAAAAGTGATAATGCTTTCATATATTTAAATGTTATAGGCAGGAATGTTCTGTTCTTTGCCTTGCATTTCTATTAAATCTTCAAGAGTGATAGCGGAAAGCGTTTCGGATATGGAATTTTTCAATTTAATCCAGACATATTTTGCTGCACAGATGGAATTTCTTTTACATTTATAAGAACTTTCTGAACAGTCAACAATTGCCGGTTTTCCTTCCAAAGTTTCTACTATTTCTTTTATGTTTATATCTTTAGGCGGCCTTGCAAGCATGTATCCGCCATGCGCTCCCCTGTTTGCAAGTATCAAGTTGTTTACTTTAAGCGAAATGGCAATCTGGCTGAGATACTTTTCGGATATTTCTTCTTCTTTGGCAATATTTTTTAAAAAAGTAGCTCCCCGCGCATAGTTGAATGCAAGCGCGAGCATCAGCCTTACACCATACCTTGTTCTCTTAGATATGCGCATATGTTAAAAAATCTTATTCACTACTAATGCTATTGGATTGCTAGTGATTATATATTAAGGATAACTACTGTCAATGAAATATATTTATTATTAAAAAGAAAGGTTAGTTTTTACTTTTAGTAAGGTCTATCAGCTCTTCCAACTGTTTGGAAATCTTTTTAAGCAATTCTATCTGTTCTTTTTGGGAACGTTCCTGTTTTTCCTGGATTTGCTTTGCTTCATTCGCCAATTTTGCCATATCCCCTAGTTTGCTGAAATCAAACATTATTAATCTCCTTTTTAGCAGATGCGGATTACCGCGGATTGAAACGCTGATTGCCGCAAGCGACTCGCAGGCGTAAATCCGCGTAAATATCCGCGGCTATCCGTTTCTATTACTTAAAACTAATCTCAATATTCTTTTCCTTTAGAAAATCGAATAACCTGTTCATTTCTTTTTCTTTGCCTTCGAAACTGACAATTGCCCACCCCATTTCAGTTGAAAAAGAAGCTTCAATTATTCTCACCGTTAAGTCGAAATTTTTTATGATGTAGCAAAAAAATGGTTCATCTTTGTATTCTAACGGAATGTTTAGCTCAACTTCTTTAATCATAACAACCTCCTTAATTCTCCGCCTTGGGCGGAGAATTAACCCCGCGGCACTTCTGGAAATTTTCTTGGGAAAATTTCCAGATATATGGGTGCAAGGGGTAAATTATTTATCCACTCTTGGCGTAAAAAATATTGGCTTCATTTCATATTACCATATTTTCAAAGTTTTTGAATTTTTCTTTTGGCAGGTTAAAATAACCTATCTTAAGGCAGGGAAATTCTCTATTTAAAGTATTCACAAGAAATCTTATGCCCTGGGGCGAAAAATCTTTGCATCTTAATATTTCGAAATAAAAGTCCGGGTCTATATTTAAATTACGCATCTGCAGCATATCTACGCCTGTATTTTTTATAAAACTAAACAGTGCTTTTATCTGCTCTTTTGAATCGGAAAATCCCGGGAATATGAATAAATTTATCGAAACAAATTTTCCGTGCCTTTTTGCTGTTTCAATCGACTTTAAAACATCCCTGAATTTGTAGCTTGAGGGCCGAAAATAAAGATTATAAAATTTCTCCTGAGGGCTATTTAGGCTTACACGAAAAGAATCAATGCCCGCCCTGCAGAGTAAATCTATTTTTTTCGGAATGCTTGCGTTTGTATTCATATTTATCGTTCCGCAATCAGTATTTTTTCTGACTTTAGCTATAGCCTCTGCTATGCGCTCTGCCTCAAGCAAAGGCTCGCCCTCGCAGCCCTGCCCGAAACTGGTTATAGCTTCCGGGCTTTTGACTAAATGGTTATACATTACTTCATAAAGCTCTGAAACGCTTGGCCTAAAATTTATCCGGTTATGGGATGCCTCGCAGTCGGATTCCTGATAAGAAAGACATCCTATGCAGCGGGCGTTACAGAAACGCGAAGTTGGAACCGGCGCTTCCCATCTTTCTAAAAAGAAGTTCTTTGCGGCAAGGCAATTATAATTCAAAGCACAGTTTGCAAGGTGCCTGATGAGGCGGTTTTTCGGATAGTTACCTAAAAATTCTTTAACTTGTTTTTTTATTACACTGCCCTTATAAAAATGCGGGCTCTGGCGGATTCTCCTGTCTATTCTTTTAGCTGCAGCATACACGTCTTTACCCGCCATGCCGCAGGCAGTATATGCCCATAAAGGCAATTTCTCCTTAGCTATCCTTACGACTGCCGGATTATAAAGCCTAAGATACGCCGGAATAATGAATGCGGTAACGGCAAGTGCGGGTTTACCTTCGAACTCAAAAAGCGGAGTGAACTCTCCGGTTGTTTCGTTAAAGCCCACTGGCACGCGCCCTGGCAGATAAAACAAAGAGCTCCCCCTGGGGATTTTTGTTAAATCATTGCTTTTCGGCAGCTTAAAAAGATTAAGGCTTGAAACAGCCATTTTTAAAAACGGGTGTTTGCGGATTTTACCTTTGCGATCAGAAAAAAGAAGATAAGGAAGGCTCATTGCTTGGATTTGGAAACTGTGAAG
>JAQVOZ010000083.1 GCA_028702365.1 Candidatus Omnitrophota bacterium
ATAGCAAATAGACCCTAACAATAAAGTGAAATTTTACTCTTATTGATGAATTTGTCAATATTTTTTGCTGCTTCGGCCATCCGTTCTTCTGAAAAATATCAGGACAAACCGCTCCTTCATTCCTCTATCACTTCAGGCAGTTCGATTGCCGGGGCGGATTTCACTGCCTTGCTCTTTGCTTTTAATAGCTTGATGGCCACAGGCGAAACTGACAAAATTATTATAACAAATGTAACTACTGCAAAATTATTCTTGATAATGGGTATGTTCCCAAACCAGAACCCCCCAAAAGTGAATACGCCAACCCACGATATTGCGCCGATTACGTTATAAGAAATGAATTTGAGATAATTCATCCTGCCTATACCAGCCACAAACGGAGCAAAAGTGCGCACTATCGGCACAAATCTTGCTATGACAATAGTTCTTGCTCCATACTTTTCGTAAAATTTATGCGTATATTCTAAATATTCTTTTTTTAGAAACCTGGCATTTTCATATTTAAATATTTTGTGGCCAAAGTGTTTTCCTATAGCATAATTTACGCTATCGCCGATGATAGCTGCTAAACTAAGAATAACAAAAACTGTAAAAATATTGAATAAATCCTTGGCAGCAAAAGCGCCCACTATGAAAAGAAGTGAATCGCCGGGCAAAAAGGGCGTCAAGACAAACCCTGTCTCGGCAAAAATCACGATAAAAAGCAGGACATATGCCCATGAACCGAAGTTCTGGACCACATAGATGAGGTGCTTATCAAAATGAATAATCAAATCAATAATATCTTTGATACCTGACATAGGCAAAAATTTCTCCTTAGTGGCTATACCACTTTTTACCTATAAATAATTTGTATCGACGGAAGGGAAGCGCAATCTATACTTGAGAAGGTGAAACTTTCAAGACGCGCAAAGTAACGAAAATGTTTCCTTGGGCCTTATAGAAACTGAAGATTACCATATTGTTTTATGCTTGTCAAGCTCTTGGTTGCTTTCGAATCATCCGTAAATATAATTAAGGGAAGTCTTTATCCTCTTTCCAACACTTGAATAATTTATGGTTAGATACGAACTATCCTATCGCAACAGAACCGCGCTCCTTGGTACGAATTCGTATACACTCTTTTAAATCCAAAACAAAAATTTTGCCATCTCCGGTTTCACCGGTTTTTGCGCCTTTTTCAATTGCTTTTATCGTAGGCTCAACAAAGTCATCATTGACTGCTATCTCAAGACGGATTTTTCTAAGCAGATTGCCTGTTTCTTTGCTCCCCCGATAAACTTCGGCAACCCCCTTTTGCCTGCCGTGGCCAAGCACCTCACTTACGGTAAGCAGGTTGATTCCAGCCCTATAAAGCTCTTCTTTGACTTCCTCTAATTTGTATGGCTGGATTATGGCGATAATTAATTTCATTATTCCTCCTTATTTTCAGCTTTCAGCTGCCATGCAAAGGGCACCCCCTGGGGGGGGCTTAAGACTGAAAGCTCTTTATTCTAAAACCGTATACGCTCTTTCGCGATGCTGCGTCAAATCAAGGCCAATCAATTCCTCTTTTTCATTCACTCGCATGCCTACCAAAATATCAACTACCTTATAAATAACCAAAGTGCCTATTGCACTAAATAGTATCGTGACTACAACTGCAAGCAGCTGCACCAACAGTTGTTTTGGGTTACCAAAAAACAACCCATCAGCTCCAAGCGGGTTTACAGCTTTTGAAGCAAACAATCCTGTTGCTATTGCTCCCCAGATTCCGCCTACGCAATGAACACCAAAAGCATCCAACGAATCATCATAACCCAGCTTTGGTTTTAAAATGCTTACTGCCGTAAAACAGAATACACTGACCAAAAACCCTATAACTATTGCGGGAACTATGCTTACAAATCCTGCCGCAGGCGTAATTGCAACCAGGCCCGCAACGGCTCCACTGGCTACGCCGAACATAGTTGGCTTACCATTACGAAGCCATTCCAGAAGCGCCCAGCTTAAACCTGCAGCCGCAGCGGCTGTATTGGTTACTACAAATGCATTTACTGCGATGCCATTTGCGCCTAAAGCACTGCCTGCATTAAAACCGAACCAACCGAACCAAAGCAAAGCAGTCCCCAAAATAACAAAAGGAAGGTTGTGCGGAGCCGGAATATTTGAATCAAGATTTTTCCTTCTTCCTATTAATAAAGCGGTAACAATCGCAGCTATTCCTGCATTTATATGCACGACCGTGCCGCCGGCAAAATCAAGCGCACCTAAATTACGTAACCACCCTCCCATGGCCCAAACCCAGTGACAAAGAGGGTCATAGACAAATGTTATCCAAAGTATTGTAAATAGTAAAAAAGCAGAAAATTTCATTCTTTCGGCAAAAGCCCCGATTATCAACGCAGGCGTAATTATCGCAAACATTGCCTGAAAAATCATAAAGGCCTGGTGGGGAATAGTTGATGAATAATCCGCATATGGAGTAAACCCCACACCATTTAATCCAAACCAGCCAAACCCGCCCCAGAAGCCTTCAACCGGCGCGAATGAAAGACTGTAGCCAAAGAGAACCCATTGCACGCTCACAACGCACAGGATGATAAAACATTGCATAAGTATGCTTAAGATATTTTTCTTACGCACCATTCCGCCGTAAAAAAATGCTAAGCCTGGCGTCATAAACATGACCAATGCGGAACAGACAAGAACCCATGCAGTGTCTCCGGTATCGATTTTGAACTCTGCTGTTTGCGCAAAAACAAAAGGCGCAATTGTAGCACACGCCAGGAATACCGAAACCGATAAAAAAAATTTTGACAGCCTCATACTTTTTTATACCTCCTCCGCTGTTAAATAAGGCCTTCCATAAATCCCCGACCTAAAGGCCGGGGTACTAGCACGGCCAATTCCCAAGCGGCACTCCTTTTATCCCCGCCCTAGCCACCAGGCCGGAGGCCCGTTGGGCTAAAAGGCGGGGTTTTAGTGCCGCGGGGAATAAAAAAGCGCCTTCTTTTCCAATCATGGATTTGAAGACGCCTGCGTCTAAAATAAAAAACGGCGTTCTTTTACGAACGCCGTTACCTTACACTACAATGTGCTTACAACAATACAAGTAAAACAGAAGCTATCCTGGTAACTAAATTCATGAAATCTCTTTTTTTATCGCTGCGCATTTATTTTTTATTTTATTTTTTATTTTTACAACCATTACATGCGACATGCCAAAACGCTTGCCGATTTCTCTTACGGTTAAATCATCAAGGCACAGGCTGATTATCTCTTTTTCTTTTTCAGAAAGCTTCTCATAAATATCTTCCAAAAGTAAGCGGTATTCGAAAGAAATACTGCCGGTATCTATGCACTTTGACGCAAGGACATCTTCCAGGGTTCCCTCATTCTCGTTTATGACGGTACTTAAACTTGTGGATCTGGAATCTATTTTCTTATAAACCTTTCTTATGTGATTTTTAAGGAAAAAAAGGCAGCCTTGTAAAATATAACTGTCTGTCTTGCCGGATAGTTTATTCCTGTTATATTTTTCCCATAAGCTCAACAATGCCTCCTGATACAAATCATCATCATCAAATGACGTATATCTTCCGTCAAGCTTTTTGGTTATTGCTTTTAATTTTGGTGATATTTTGGCTATTAGTTCTTCAAAACTCATATTTACATGCTCTATTTACCCCTTGCACCTATATATCGTGCAAATTTCCGCGCTCGCTTCGCTCCCAGGAAAATTTGTACGAAGTGCTTCGAGGTTAATTCGGCAACACAATTTTCCGGCACTCCCTACGGTCGCTTGAAAATTGGTGCCTCATTAAATAAAAAAGCCCTCAAAATAAGCATTCTTAGCCTGTTTTGAGGGCGGCGTTGTCCTCTAAAAATAAAAAATCCCCAATCTTTTGGATTGAGGCTTCTTTGCCTTAAACGTCTTTGTTATATATTTATAACATATAAATACCGGCCTGTCAAGTTCCTTTGATCTCGTGAGAAAGTATTATAGCCTCAGCAACGTCCTTCATCGTAAGACGCTTGTTCATGCTTGCTTTTCTAAGAAGCTCATAAGCCTGCTCTTCAGAGAGATTCTTCTGTTTCATCAGTATGCCTTTCGCCTTTTCTATTTTTTTACGCGCCTCAAGCTCTTCCTGAACAATTTTCGTTTTAACCATTAGCTCGGTATTTTCTATGGCAACTGCAGCCTGATTGGCAACCACAGTTAAAAGGTCAATATCGCTTTCACTGAATTCATACGATGTGGTTGTATAGCAATTGACTACCCCTATAACCCTGTTTTTTACCATCATCGGCACGCTGAGCATTGAGGTTAGTTTTTCTTTCTTGGCCAAAGTCTTTTCTTTGTAACGGCTATCCTTTAAAACATCCCGTATCACAATGGGCTTTTTTTCTTTAGCTACCAAGCCCACAATACCCTCGCCTACCATCAGCTTTCTTTCCTTAAGATACTCCTCACTCATCGCCTGGGTTGCCCTGATACGCAGTGCCTGTTCCTTTTCATCAACCAGCCAGAGAGAACATATCTTGGCATGCATTACATTAGCGGAAAGAGTAACGATGAGTTTTAAAATATCCTCCAGGTAAAGATCGCTGGTTATAGCTTTGCCAATCTTACTTAGCGCTGCGAGGTATTCTTTATAAGAACTTTTTTTCATAATAGTGCCTTTTTAATATGTCATATTGTAGCAACTTTTAATATAAAATCAACACTTAAGCTTTCTCAGGTTCTTAAAGAACCTGAACAAACCAAAGATAGCAATACCTGCCGATAACAACTTTTAGGGCATATAAACTTCACACATTTCCAACAGGCTTTACAAAAACCGTAGATTATGCCTATTTTTTAAGCAAAAAATGCTATATTTTTCAATGTTTTTGCCTCTTTGTAAAAATCTTGAAAAAAATACTTGACAATTGTAAATGAATGTTTTACAATTGTAGCGTAATAATAAAATATTGGTTTACAAAGCGAAAGGCCTGCTTTTTGGCGGGCGGGGAGGTTATAATGGAGCAGGAATATCTCAGCCCAACAGAGGCTGCTAAGGTTTTAGGTATAAGCCGGCAAGCAGTTATTGAACGTATTAAGCACGGCAATCTTTATGCTGAGCGGGTTGGAAATCGCTATATTATCCCTAAAAACAGCCTTGCCGCAAACGATCATTCCTCTATCAATGAAGAGGTGCATGAGGCCGGCGACAATACCAAAACAAAGATGAATAAAAACGAACTCATCGGAAACATTTTGGAAAGGGTGCGTAAATTGGAAATTGCAATCATACAGCTCTGGTTTGTCGATATTTTAGGAATATTAAAATGCATATCCATAACCCCGGGGGAATTAAAAGATGTTTTAGGCCACGGAAAGGGTTTTGACGGCTCCTCTGTCACCGGATTTGCCGAAGCCCAAGAATCAGATATTATAGCAATGCCTGATCCTGCAACTTTTAAAATACTCCCATGGACGAAGGAAGGAAACCTTACCGCCAGGCTTTTTTGCGATATATTAAACCCGGATCTTTCTCCCTATGCAGGAGACCCGCGCCATGTTTTAAAAAGAGCTTTGGCTAGAGCGAAAAAATTAGGTTTTACTTTTTATGTCGGCCCGGAAATCGAATATTTCTATTTCAAGTCGGACAAAAGCCCGGAAATCATAGATGAAGGCTCTTACTTTGAGCTGATACCAAACGACCTTGCCGATAACATGCGCAATAAAACTGTAAGAATTCTGGAAGAAATGGGCATTACCATGGAAGCCACCCATCATGAAGTTGCCCCCAGTCAACACGAAATAGACCCTAAATACAATGACGCCTTAACCATGGCTGACAATGCAATCACCAGCAAATACGTAATCAAGGAAATTGCCCAACAAAATGGAGTCTATGCAACTTTTATGCCTAAACCGCTTTTTGGGATAAACGGCTCAGGTATGCACGTGCACCAATCATTGTTCAAAGAAGACCGCAATATGTTTTTTGATAAAAAAGACAAGCATCACCTTTCCTCTGTTGCCAAGGAATTTATTGCCGGGCAATTAGTCCACGCGCGCGAAATCTGCTCTCTCACGGCTCAATGGGTAAATTCCTATAAAAGGCTTGTTCCCGGATATGAAGCGCCAGTATACATTTCCTGGGCACAAAGAAACCGCACCGCGCTTTTAAGGGTGCCGCTTTATAGGCCGGGAAATGAAAAAGCAACAAGGGTCGAGCTTCGCTGCCCGGACCCCTCCTGCAACCCTTATCTTGCTTTTTCAGTAATGCTTGCTGCTGGCCTCGAAGGCATTGAAAAAAAATATACGCTAATGCCGCCGGTTGAACCTAACCTTTATCATATGGCTATGGAAGAACGCGAAAAAAGGGGGGTTGAGTCGCTACCCG
>JAQVOZ010000084.1 GCA_028702365.1 Candidatus Omnitrophota bacterium
GTATTCCCAGATTTTCCGCTCGCTTTCCAGCGGCCGCGCAACTTTTGCAATGGAATTTTCTAAGTATGAGCCGCTCCCGTCAAATTTAGCAGAAAAAATCGTTGAGGAAAAGAGAAAAGAGAAAGAGGCGCAAAACAAGTAACAGCCTGCAACTTACATGTTGCGGCTCAAATCTTGTACTTTGTGTCATGAATTTTGTATTTTAACCTGCTAAAATATATTTTAGAGATATCTGCATTTTACATCGTAACCCGCCGCGCTTATTGCATATATAGTGATAAATCAAACCAGTTAGTTGTATTTTTAAAGCAGCAACTTGTATTCTATAGTTTTACTGAAAGACACCGAATTACAGCTTGTAATTCATTTTTAAAATGCTATTATATTAACGATTTCAGGGTGGTTTGCTTGTCCAAAAAGTGTTTATTGCCCAAAGGTAATATTTTGGGTAAAGCTTATAAGGAAGGAGGTTTTTATGGGTAAGGTCAAGTCGGAATTAATAACAATGCTTAATGGGGCTCTTGAGTTGGAACATGCGGCAAGGATACAGTATCTTGCCCACGCAGAGCTTATTAGCGGCATCAATGCGGAAGCAATTATTGAACGGCTCAAAGAAATAGCTTCAGATGAAGGAAAACATGAAGAAAAATTCCGTGAACTAATCGGCAACTACCTTGGCGGAGAGCCAATAATGAGCCTTGCTGAGACCCATAAGGCAAAAGATTTGAAGAAAATACTAGAAGTAAATCTTAAAGGAGAAAAAGACGCAATTGATTTTTACAAACAGATTTACCGCAAGGTAATCGAAAATAAAGATGAATTACAATATCAATTTGAAACTCTCGAGCATGAGATACGGCATGTAATAATAGATGAACAAGAGCATGTAACCGAGCTCTCATTGTTATTAGGAAAATAAATATTAAAAGCTATCCGCTCTCAGCCTTCTGCTCTCAGCTGAAAGCTGAAGGCTGAAGGCTTTTCGAAAGGAGATGAATATGTCTGATTTTAAAGATTTATTTCAAAACGCTGACTGGAAGGCTGAAAAGCATGTGCCGGTTATTGATGCTCCGGTAAAAGTTAGAAAAGGGGAATTCTTTAAAGTAGATGTAAGTGTGGGCAAAGAAATTGCGCATCCCAATAAGACAGAACACCATATCCGCTGGATTGATATCTTTTTCCATCCGGCAGGAGAGAAATTTCCTTATCATATAGCCAGGGGCGAATTTAACGCCCATGGCGAATCTACGCAGGGCCCGGATACGAGCTCAATCTATACGCATCACGCAATAACCGCCAGCTTTAAAACAGACAAGCCAGGTATAATTTATGCTTCAAGCTATTGCAATATTCACGGTTTATGGCAGGCTTCAAAAGAGATTGGCATAGAATAAACCAAGCGCACATTGGAGTTGTATTTAGCTGGTATCTAACTGTTATCTGGATAAATTCCTAATTAAATTTTTCGGTAATTTTATCTAGGATAATAAGCTGGTTTATTACAATTTTTAAGTACGCCTCTTCGTACAGCACCAATCGAACTATATAAATTTAAGGATAATTATGATTAGGAATGGCTGATTATATTTAATATTCATAAATAAAGTCATTACGCAAAATATATGTTTTCCGAAATCACAATAAAAATTACAGGAGAAGCCGGGCAAGGCATGCAGACGGTTGGGTTCAACCTTTGCAGGCTCTTTAAGAAGTGCGGATTTTATATTTTTGCAAACCAGGATTACATGTCACGCATACGTGGCGGTAATAATTTTTTTCAACTGCGCATATCGGGAGTTCCGGTCTACACTTTGAGAAAACATAGCGATATCATAATTGCATTGGATGGGCCAAGCATAAGTATCCATAAGGAAACGCTTAATAAGGAAGGGGTTATCATAATAGATAAGAAAAAGTTTAACATCGTTGAAGAGGGGCCATTTTTGGATGTAGGAATGTATGAGATAGCTAAAAATTTAGGCAGTGAAATATTTATAAATTCGGTAGCTTACGGATTCATCGCAGGAATGGTTAACGCAGAGGAGAATTTTGTAACAGAAACTATCAAGGAAAGCTTCAATGATAAAGGTGAGGATATTATCGGTAAAAACATTGCCGCAGCAAAATCAGGATATGAATTAGCAATGGCAGGAATAAAAAATGATAAATTTCACATAGAGGTAAAAAAGACGAAAGAAACGATGATTATAAATGGCAATGAAGCTATAGCGCTAGGAGCAATACGCTCCGGCTGCAAGTTTTATTCGGCTTATCCGATGACTCCTTCAACAAGCATAATGAATGAAATCGCTCAACATTCAAAGCAATTTAATATTATTGTCGAGCAGGCTGAAGATGAAATTGCTGCGATAAATATGGCGATAGGCGCTTCCTTCGCCGGCGCGCGTTCGATGACTGCTACCTCAGGAGGAGGGTTTTGTCTTATGGTTGAAGGAGTGAGCCTGTCAGCGATGACAGAGACTCCGGTTGTAATAGTTGATGCTCAACGCCCTGCACCCGCTACAGGATTTCCCACACGCACAGAACAGGCGGATCTTCTTTTTGTGCTTTCCGCCGGACACGGAGAGTTTGCCAAGGCAATTTTTTCTCCCGGTTCAATCGAAGAGGCATTTTATCTTACGATGCACGCGTTTAATTTGTCTGAAAAATATCAAATACCCGTATTTATTATGACGGACCAGCATCTCGCTGATTCTTACCGTAACATTGATAAGCTCAACCAGAATGCTGCTAACGTAGTAAGGTCAATTATCACGAAGGAATTATCAAAAAAAATATCCGTCTATAAAAGATATGAATTAAACGAAAATGGCATATCGGCCCGTGCGATACCTTCCTGGATAGATGATGTAATATACGCAGATAGCGATGAACACACAGAAGAGGGGCATATTACCGAAGACGCGTTGATGCGCATCAAAATGGTTGAAAAAAGAATGCATAAAAAAATGCAGGCTTTGAAGAAGGAAATAATAAAGCCAAATATTTTTAATTTGGAAAAAGCACAAATGGTGCTTGTGGGTTTTGGTTCAACGTATGGCGTTCTTCGCGAGCTTTGCGAGGCCTACCCTGATAAATTCGGCTTTATACATTTTTCTCAAATATGGCCATTTCCCGCTGATTCTATAATTGAACTTCTGAAAGATAAAAGCAAGGTTGTTACTGTAGAGAATAACGCAACTGCCCAATTGGCAAAACTTATAAGAATGCAGACCGGCATAAATATCAGTAATTCGATACTTAAATTTGACGGAAGGCCGTTTGATTTGGATTGTTTAGCTGATGAGCTCAAGGTTTTAGAAAAAGCTGGATAAAAAATGAATATAAGTGATTTTAAAAGCAACGATAAGATAACCTGGTGCGCCGGCTGTGGTGATTTCGGAATTTTAACCGCGCTTAAGAACGCGCTGGTTAAAATTGGTAAAGCGCCTAAAGATGTTTTGCTTGTATCCGGTATCGGGCAGGCGGCTAAACTTCCGCATTATATAAAATGTAATTGTTTCAATGGCCTTCACGGAAGGGCTTTGCCTGTTGCATCCGGAGCAAAAATGGTAAATCATAATTTGACTGTGATAGTTACAACCGGAGACGGCGATTGCTATGGTGAGGGCGGAAACCATTTTATTCACAATATCAGAAGGAATGTTGACATAACAGTAATAGTTCACAATAACCAGATTTACGGGCTTACCAAAGGCCAGGCTTCTCCTACAACAGACCAGGGGTATGTTACAAATGTGCAAACTCAGGGTGTTATGCTTGAACCTTTCCATCCGCTTGAGGCGGCGCTTGCTCTTGGCTGCGGCTTTGTGGCAAGAGGTTATTCCGCGGAAACAGAGCATCTTTCGTGGCTGATTACAGAGGCTATTAGCTACAAAGGTTTTTCCTTGATAGATGTGTTGCAGCCATGCGTTTCTTTCAATAAAAAAAATACTTATGAGTGGTATTCAAAAAGAGTCTATAAAATAAATGATGATGCATTATATAATTTACAGGATAAATCATCAGCTTATCAAAAAGCTGCACAGTGGGGCGATAGAATTCCTATAGGCATCTTATATAAAGAACAAAAACCTTCCTACGAAGAAAGAACCGGAATAATTTTACGCGCGCCGGTGGTAGAAGATAATATTGAAAATATTAACATAGATGAATTATTGAATAATTCTATCTGAAGTTTTCAATCAAGTAGCTTATAAAATTTTTTTCCGGAATTTCAACTCAAAATATTTTTTAAGATTAAAGCCGATTGTCATAATATGGGTAATCTTCGTGTAGTAAGTTATGGGAGTGAGCCATTTTCTAACCGTATTGAAGCAGGAAAATTACTTGCCGATGATATTAAGAATATAGTTCCTTCAAAAAGCGTTGTTTTAGGAATACCTCGCGGCGGAATGATCGTTGCCGGCGAATTGGCAAAAGGTATTTCTGCAGATTTGGATGTTGTTCTTTCCAGAAAGATAGGAGCGCCGTCAAATCCTGAGTTTGCGATAGGCGCGGTTAGCGAAGACGGGAAACTATTTATTGATATAGAGTCGGTGCACCAGGAAAACATAAGCGAAAATTATATCGAGCAGGAAAAGAACCGCCAAATCAGGGAAATGAAAATCAGGGTTAAAGCCTACAGGAATATAAAACCGCGGACTGTTCTCGAAAATAAAATAGTTATAATCTGCGATGATGGTGTTGCTACCGGAGCTACCATGCAGGCTGCTGTCTGGTCGATACAGCAGAATAAACCTGGAAGGATTATTCTTGCTTTTCCGGTTGGGCCTTACGATACTTTAAAGCGGCTGGCAGAAGAAGTTAATGAAGTTGTGTGCTTGCGTGTCCCTTACTCTTTTTCATCTGTCGGGCAGTTTTATGCAGATTTTCCTCAGGTTGACGATAGAGAAGTGCTTGCAGTATTAAGGCAGTAATGGAGGCTATAGCAGGAAAAAATAATTTAAGAAATTTTATATTTCAATTTCTGTTATAATTAACTTATGCCCATAAAAGACTTAACAAAAAGAAAGAATGTATCAAGGGAAATAGCTGAAAAAATATGTTATTTTTTAAATAAAACAGAGTTCTTGAATATTGCTACCTGTGATTTTTCAGGCCGGCCAAATGTTGCCCCAAAGTTTTTGGTAAAAGTCGAGGGCACCAATATATATCTTGCTGATTATGTATTCGGAAGGACATTCATTAACATAAAAAATAATCCCCGCGTATCGCTTTCTGCGGTAAACTTGACTACTCTGACCGGTTATCAGATAAATGGAACTGCCAGGATAATCGCAAGCGGCCCTGAGCTTAAGAGATTGATTAAAGAAATGCAGGCGAAACAGGTGAAATTTTCAGCCAGCAGATTGATAGAAGGATTGCATAAGGAAACTGCGTATAAAGATTTTGAAGTAACCTTACCCGAAAAAGCATGTATCTTTAAAATCAAAATAGAAGAAGTGGCGGAAATCGGCAGAAGCGGGAAAATTCATAGAAGAAAATACAAATAAAGGGGAGGTTTATGGAAAAAATGAAAGTTATTATGGTCGATGATAATATTGATTTTTTGGAAGTCATAGGTGACAGAATCAAAGGCTGGGGATATCATTTAATCAGGGCAACCAGCGGAAAAGAAGCGCTTAAATTAATTAAGAGCGAGAAGCCTCGCGCCGTCATATTGGATTATAAAATGCCCGACATGAATGGTCTCTCAACGCTTGAGGAAATACGTAAAGGCGATCCCAATATGCCGGTAATAATATTTACCGCTTATCCTACGCAAGACATAATGAAAGACACTGAAAAATTAGGCATAAACGCATTCATTCCAAAATTAAGCTCAAACACCGATACCATAAAATCGCTGAAAGCTGCCCTTGATTTAATAAAACAGAGCCCAAAGAAATGAGATTTTGGCCAGATTTTACAATCAGCCAGTTTAAATGATTTATCGCAGAATATTTTGAAAAAAATGAATATTCCTTTTGCAATTTTTGACAAAAAAATAACAACGGCATCATTGTCAATTATATTTCTTGTATGCGTCAATTCAGGCTATGCGTTCGATTGGAAAAAGATGCATGAAGAAGCCGATAAAAAAGACATTAAGCAGGCCTTGGTAAAACACACCGAAGACCCTAAGTCGCAGGAAACGCTTTATGAGCTCGGCTTGGTTTACCTTAACGCGTATAAAAATAACGAAGCAGAGTCTGTCTTTAATGCGATGCTCAAGGATAATCCTGATAGTATAGAGGCGAAATGGGCTCTTGCAGAAATATTGCGACGCCGTCACGAACTTGACAAAAGCGAAAGCATTCTAAAGGAGATAATTAATAAAAATCCTAAGTTTTCTCCTGCCTATATAAG
>JAQVOZ010000002.1 GCA_028702365.1 Candidatus Omnitrophota bacterium
CTCAAATATAACAGCGCTTACCTGCGCCATTATTTCGTTGGCTTCCGGGTGCTTTTGCACGAGATTTAAATTAATGGTACCCCTGTCACGTAAATCCTGTATTTCTCCGCATACCCATACATAATCAGGGAAATCCGCACGTATGAGCTTTTTAACAGTATTGTTAAGCTCTAAGATGCTGTAGACTTTTTCTGTTTTTAAAAATCCGAAATTCTGCTGGTCCATTTATACCGGCCTTTCCTTTTTAAATTTTAAATACAAAAGTATCCCGCAGAGTATAAGCGAAGCTAGCGTTACGGTTGAAAGCGATTCAAAAAAATTCTGCAATTTATCACCAACCACAGATTCCGCCGCCCACGAAGAAGAAATAAATGATAAAATTGTAAAAATGAGGACCGCTTTATTTTTAAAGCGCGTGCTAATCAGATGGTAGATAATTGCCATATAAGCAAAAATAAAAAATACGAAATTAGCAAGCCAGGCATTTGGGTTAAATAACGCAAGGCACAATAGTAACAAAGCGTAATCAATATTTTTTGTTTCCCGCTCTTTTTTCTTAATTATGATAAACAAATAAATAAGAGCGCCTATTATGCCGGAGACAAAAAGCGCCTGGTAAAAGGTTAACTGTGCAAAATGTTTACAGGGAGAATCGGCGCTAAATAAACGAAGCACCATGGAATACAGAGACTGGTTCTTTGAGTCATACCAGGAGCCTTTATCCAGGGATGTTTCAGCTATAAAAGGGAGCCAGCTTTTAAGATATTGCAGATTAGCGCTTATACCTGTATAAATTGCCGGCATAAGGCAATAAAACAAAATAAAAAAAACCATTCCCAGGGAAGCTTTTATTTTTTTGCGGATTAGAAAATAGGGCAAAAATATTATAGCTGTATACTTGAACATAACTGCCAGCGCAAACAACGCTGAGGCAGCGATGTCTTTTTTCTTTTCAAGCAGATATATTCCAAAAATTAATAACGCAAATATCATAATTGTAATTTGTCCGGAATCAAGGACGGAAAATATAAAGCGCGAACTAAAAAGCAGGGGGAAAAAATAAAAGGCAAACAACTGCCAGACGGCGAGTTTACTTGTTACTATCATTTTTTTAGAAAGCACGCATAGCCCGATAAGCAGAATAAAATTTATGGTAAAAAATATAAGGCTCGCCTGTTTTTGCGAAACATACGCAAGCGGCGAGGTAATTAAAGCAAAAACCGGGGAATATTTAAAGGGGGTTATACTTTCGTCTGGCCGGCTGTAAATATTTTCTTTGGCAAGAAACCTTTGGGCTGTATTATAGTAAACCCTGAAATCGCAGTAGTTTCTTTTTGGGGCACGAGAGGCATATCTAAAAAACAGAGAAATAAACATAATCAATAAGAGACCAAAGATAATAAAGCGTTTTTTAGACATGCTTAAAATACAGAGAAATTAGCTGCGGGGCGCGTTATCTTTATTTTTAAGCTCGCGGTATTTCGCGTAGCTAACTATCTGATAGAGCGAGGCAAAATAAGCAATCATAAACCCGTTAAAGCCGTCACGGTAGCCTTTTTTGGCAAAATAAGTTCTTAAAAATCTGTCCAGCGTTCTCCAGATAGCGTGAAACGTATTCATTTTATACTGGGCTTTCTTGGGATTTTCAAAAGAATATTTATACCATTTTTTTGCTTCAAGAGTTGTCTGGTTGTTAAGTTTTTTTAGGAAATCTTCCCAGTCGCGGTAAGTGTAATGTATAAGGTCTTTTGTTAAATGCCCGCATTCGCCTTCCAGAAATGCCCTTGGGTGGACTTCGACTTCCTCCCATTTAAATCTGTCCTTGCGGAACAATTTTATCTGAGCGGAGGGATATTGGCCTCCCCAGCGCAACCAGTAACTGCCTATATGGTTTCTTCTTGGCACAGTAAAAGCGTTCTCTTTGGGGTTTTTCGTAAGTGTAAGGTTTATTTCGTCTTTAAGCTCAGGCGTAAACCTTTCGTCAGCGTCCAAGCTAAAAATCCAGCTGTTTCTTGCTTTTGAATATGCCCAGTTACGGTGCGCCCCTTCAACGTCCATTTTCTTGATAAATACGTTAGCGCCCAGCTCAGTTGAAATTGCAACTGTCTTGTCACTACTTTCATCATCAACGACAATTACTTCATCTGCAAAGCCCATTACAGATAAAAGACAGTCCTTAATCCGCGATTCCTCGTTTTTTGCCAGAATTACGACTGATATTTTTGCTCTATCCATGATTATAGATTATATTTTGCGTAGCACATTTGAGCAAGCGAATTTAATAATATCTTCTATTTTCTGTTTTAAGCCTTCTTCGCTTTTATTTTCCAAAATCAAAGATTGCGTGTTAAAAGGGCCCCAACGCTTTGAGTTGGAAGTTTTAAATAAGCCGGCAACAGGAACTCTTATCATGCTTGCAAGATGCATTGGCCCTGAATCAAGCCCTACAAACACACTGCAATTATATTTAAGAAAAGCGGCTAGATTTCTTAAAGAAAGTTTTCCTGTTAAATTTTCTATTTTAAGTTTTTCAGCCAATTCAAAAGCTTCCCCCATTTCATCTTTTGAGCCGATGACAACAATATCCCGGGCACAGGAATTTTTTAATCTGTTGATAAGGCTTACCCAGAAATCATCCCCTATTTTTTTTGACGGATTGGAAGTAAAAGGGTGTATTACAACATATTTTTTTGTCAGATCTTTTATGCCGAGAGCTTTTAATGTATCTCTGTTGTCTATGGCTAAATCAATTTTAGGAGCATAAATCTCCCCGCACAACAACTTCATCAGGTCAAGATTGTATTCAACTTCATGTTTTATGCCTTTATATTTTTCGTCTTCAATTTTTCCGTTAAGGCAAAACCCGAATTTCCTGTTATACCCTATACGCAGCTTGACAAACGCGAGCAAGGATGCCAGGTGAAATTCTTTTTTTGGATTAAGCGAAATTACACAATCTATTTTTTCTCTTCTTAGAATGCCGCTTAAATTAAGTGCGCCCTTAAAGCCGCCAAAAATACAATCCTCGTATTCAAGGAAACAGTTTACAAAATCAATGCCGCGGGCCAGTTCAATATTATCTTTCTTGGCCAAAAGATATATTTTGCTATCCGGATAATTTAATTTTACAAGTTTTATGGCATAAAGGCTTAAAAGAAACTCTCCCAGCCTGTCGGAGCGTATAAAGAAAATATTTTTTATCTTCCTGTCATCCATCAATAATAGCCTCCAGATTTTTTATTACTTCCTCCGCCTCTATTGCTTTCATGCAGGGAGTAATTTTTCCATCCAAACATTTCTCTTTCTGCTCTTTTTTGTAACTCGCAAAATATTGGCACGGGCCGCAGTTAAAATCTTTCCTGATTGTTTTATACGTCCCCGGGCCGATTGGGCCGGTGTGATAGGGGTCTGACGGCCCAAAAAGGCAAACAATTGGTTTATTAAGAGCGCGGCTTATATGAAGAATGCCTGTATCAAGGCACAGGACACCTTTTGCTTGTTTTATAAGGCAGGCTGCTTCTTGCAGGCTTTTGCCTATAAAACTATAAATATTTTTTTCATTTTTTAATTCTTCAAGGAGCAGTTTAGGCTCTTTATCGGAAATTGCGCCGGTTACAAACACGCTAAAACCGCGGCTAGTAAGATATTTGGCAATGTGCGCGAATTTTTCAATTTCCCAGGCCCTACTTGGAAGGTAACTGCTGTAGGAAGAATGAACGATGAAAAAGCCTTTATCTTTACCATTACCCGGATTTTTATTGCCCATATTTTCTTTTAAGAAAAAATCCATGCTATAGTCATCATTTGAAATTTCTATATTTAACAACTTAGAAACAACATCTAGGTAATTTTCTATGGCATGGCGGCTGTAGGAAAATTCTTTTGTTTTATGTAAAAACTTTTTTGCGAATTCACTGGCAACACCTATGCGTAAAGCATCCTTGGCAATTTCATGAGCGAACTTCGTATATTCAAGATTAGACTCGAATACAATGCATAAATCATATTTATTACGCAACAACGCCTTGAACAATTTTCTTTTTTTAAACCACCGCTCTATTTTATGAAATTTCCTGTAAACAAATATGTTATTTAAATAAGGGTTTTGCTCAACTACTACTCTCCCTTGAGGAGAAGTCAGAATATCTATTTGGGCCTCGCCAAAAACCTTTCGCAGGCATCGTATAACCGGCGTTACGAATAAAACATCACCGATATTGCCTATTCTTATGATAAGTATTTTTTTAAACATGGTATTGGTGGGATTATTATTATTTTATGGATTGAGTTAGCTTTTGCTTTTCAATTCCTGCTCAGATTTGCTATATATCTCCCAAACTTTAGCCCATTTTACGAAATGTACCCAGGAAAATAAAATAGAAAATACCAGGCCGGGCAGGCCTTCTTTGTAGCCTTTCTTGTTAAAATACATTTTCTTAAATAACTTTAACGGTTTCCAGGTAAGGTTATATTTGATTTTCTTGATATCCAGCTCTTTTTCTTCATCAAGAATATCTTTTGCCTGTAAATCGGTGTAGCGGTTTTGCCTGTCTATGAATTCGGTTATGCTGTCAAAAGGAAAGTGCAAAATGTCGGCATTTAACTCGCCTACTTTTCCATTCACCAGCATTTTCTCATGGACTCTGCCCTCATAGCGGGCAAAACCCTTCCTAAATAAATGCTGAGACCAATGATACCAGCCTCCGTATTTAAAAACGTGGCCGAGAAAAGCGTTTTTGCGCAAAAATTTAAAAGCCGCATATTCTGTTTTGGGAAGCATTTCATCGCATTTATGCTTAAAATCTTCGCTTACTACCTCATCGCTATCCAGCTGCAAAACCCACTCACTGTTTGCATTATCGGAACCGAAATTACGCTCCGCGGCGAATGAACCTAAAAATTTATGCGAATAGAATTTAACGCCTGACCTTATAGCTATTTCTTTGGTGTTATCAGTGCTCTCGCCATCAACCACAATAACTTCATCAGCAAAACCTTTAAGAGAATCAAGGCACTGCCCAATCTTTTTTTCTGAATTACGCGAAAGAATAACTGCTGACAACGAATAATTCCTAGGCATTTATTTTCTCCTTAAATTTTTCGACGAAGTAGAAAAATTTAATCCCGAAGCGCTTCGGTTAAATTTTCTCGGCCTACGGCCAGGAAAATTTAACCGATATGCAGGCGCGAGGGATAAATCATTCATCCTGGCAAACATTAGCGCTTTTTAAATTATCGGAAATTAGCGCATTTAGCGAAACAATATAAGCGCCAATTATCCAGAATAAAGTTGTAAGCATAAGCGAGAATAAATTATTATCGACAAAACTGTGGATTAAAAACCCAATGTAACCGGCAATTAAACCGAGCAGTATTTGGCCATCTATTCCTCGCGTTATTTTTTGTTTTATGCTTCGCAACGCCTTAGAGAGTATAAGCAACGGGATGCTTAAAAATACCAACAATCCTAAAATGCCAATTTCTGAAGCCATTTGTAAATATGAATTATGCGCATAACGAAGATCCGGATAATCAGCCGGTTTGTATTTAGGAAAATACCTGGAAAAGGTATTTACGCCTTTGCCCAATACTGGATCCTCTTTTATCATGCCTAAGGCAGAATTCCATAATACCTTCCTTTCCCATACGGTATTTTTTTCTTGCTTAAAAAGGCCTGTAACGCGGTCAAAGCCTTTTGGCGTTATCATCAACAGCAAAACTAAGGCTATAGGTATAACGATTGCAATTTTTCTATTATAAATAAAAAAATAAATAATTATTCCAGCAAAAAACCCAATCCATGCGCCGCGGGATGAAGTTCTTAATAAACAATAAAGCCCCAACAAACAGACAATTAAAAGTATAATTCGTTTTGGCCTTGGGAGGCCGCGGTTTAGAAATAAAAATGTAAGAGGTAAAACGGAAATTACATATGCACCGAAATCATTGGGATCAGCAAAAGTAACCATTATCCTACGAAGAGATTCCAGCTTATTGATAGTGTTGTGCTTAAAAATATCGAAACCAAAAATACCCTGGAAAATACCGTTTAGAAAGGTGATAGCTGACACTGTTATTATCACCCAGAAAAAACGTGACATTCTCTTTTTATCGCTCTCAAAAAGTGCCTGTAAAGAAAAAAATAGAAAAATATATTTCGGGACTCTGGAAAAACCCCTCCAGCTTTCACTTGGATATTGGCTGCGAATGGCGGAAATAAATATAACAATGAAAAATAAACAAAATAACAGGCTTGTGGTGGAATGTATAAATTTTATGTCCCGGGAAATAATTATTTTTATTAAAAAAATAGCAATCAGAACATAGGAACATACTTCTACCGGGGCATTTGACAAAGTTACGCTAAACGCCAAAATCCAGAGAAAAAATTCGCTTATAAAATCTAGTTTTTTAGTAAGCATTCTTTATGGCAAAAAAAGAAAGGAAAATAATTTTTAAATCAAGCCATATAGACCAGTTCTCTGCGTAATATAAATCATACTTTACTCTTTCTTCAATTGGGGTCCCCTGACGAAGCCCGTGTATCTGGGCCCAACCGGTGATACCTGCTTTTATGTGATGCCTGCTCATGTACCGCGGTATATCGTCCTTAAATTGCTCAACAAAGAAAGGCCTCTCCGGTCTGGGCCCGACAAGGCTCATTTCACTCCATAAGACATTGTACAATTGGGGTATTTCATCAAGGTTATATTTTCTCAAAAATCTTCCTATGGGCGTACATCTGTCATCATCCTTTCTTACAAATACCGGGCCGGTTTTGCTTTCAGCACCCTGATACATGCTGCGGAATTTATGTATTCTAAAGACTTTACCTTCCTCGCTTATTCTCTCCTGAGAAAAAAACACAGGCCCTCTGGATGTTATTTTGATGATTAAAGATATGATAAAAAATACCGGGGCAAGCATAATGATACCGCAAACCGAGCCTGCTATATCAATAGCTCTTTTTAAAAACCTGCTATAAGCAAAATTCAGTGATGATTCTTTAAATTTTATAAGATTAAGCCCATCGACGCTTTCTATCTCGAATTTTTGAATCATTATATCAAAAAGGTCAGCTACTATCTTAAAAGTTACCAGCCTTTTTTCTGCTTCCAGGATAAGATTAATCACTGTTTTTCTAGGAAGCTCCAAATCGGAAAGTATTACTTCATCCGGTTTATAACGATCCAGTATGTCGTTAAGATTGTCGATTGAACCTATATATTTTTGTTCTTTCTGCCCGGGGAGAGATTTACGCGTAGAAACAAATCCGGTAATATCTCCATAACGATTGAAATAGTCCAGGTGTTCTAAAATTTTATTTATGGTTTCCGGTTTGCCTAATATTAGAATTTTCTTCTTGGCTTTTTCAAAAATATTTTTTGCATAAAAAAGCCTCCAGATGAGCCTGGAGACAATCAGAAAAAAACACAGGTTAAATCCAATTATCAAAATAAGCAGACGCGAATACGTTGTGTTTCTGTAAAAAAAGGTGCCGGCCAAAAGAAGCAGTATTGCAAGGCCAATGCTTTTTACAAGCGAAAAAATATGGTCAACGAATTTCTTTGTAAAATCAAGCCGATAAAGGCCTTCTCTGTTGATAAGAATGACAAGAAGAATCTCAATAGATAAAAAAGGAAATATATAGTTTCCATATGAAGGTACACCAAAAGGTAAATTAAAAAGATTGGAATTAAAACGTAGCCAATAAGAAAAAGAGAGAGCTAAAAAACTAACCACTAAATCGTTTAGTATTAAATATCCAAAATAGTGAATAGTTAGTTTTTTCTTAGTCAGTTTATGCGGCATATCAATTTGAGTTTATTCTTTTCGTAATTAGGTTTTTAAAATTGTTTTTAAAATTATCGCGGCTGAATTTAGCTGCGTTTTCTCTTGCCCATGCAGGGTTAAATTCATTAGTATGTTTCTCAAATTCATTTATTGCCTCAATTAATGCTTCGCTTTCCTGTTTATAGAAAAATATGCCGGTAGGATTGGGGCTACCTAACGGTGCCACTGTTTCGGCTACCCCGCCGCGGCCAAACGCAATTGCAACTGCTCCTGTTGCCTGCGCTTCAAGAGGAGAAATTCCAAAATCCTCTTCTGCCGCATAAATGAATGCTTTTGCCCGCTGGTTTAGAGAAATAAGCTCGCTGTCAGCTACCCAGCCAAGAAGCCTTATATTCTTAGAAGAAATTTTCCCTTCAAGCTCTTTTCTTAGGTTGCCGTCTCCTATTATAAATATCTTCTTATCCGGGCACCTGTTAAATGCATCTATAATTATATCAATACGCTTATAAGGCACAAGAGCAGAAACGCAGAGATAAAAATCTTCCCTTTTAACGCTGCTATTTAGGATAAATTTTTCGCAATCTACCGGTGGAAAAATAACTCCGGAGTCTCTTTTATAAATATCATTTATTCTTTTTTGTATGGTTTTTGAAATTGCAACAAATTCATCAACTCTGCCAAGAGTCCTTAAGTCCCATTTTTTAAGTTTTTCTGCTATGCAACCGACAATTTTTTTCTTTAAAAAAGGGTATGCGCCGAAATAGTCTTCAAAAAAAGACCAAACGTAACGCATGGGCGTATAGCAATAACAGAGATGAAATGAATTTTTGGGCTTTTTCGCACCCTTTGCTACGCAGTGGCTTGAACTTAATATTAAATCATATCCGTTTAAATTAAAACTTTCAATTGCGCGCGGGAATAGAGGAAGATAATTTCTGTATTTTTTTAATGCAAAAGGAAGATATTGGATAAAGGAAGCTTTAACCGGCATAGCTCGGATAATCGGCGAAACAGAACTGCTATCGTAAAGCAAAGTAAAAATATCAGCTTGCGGGAAAAGTTCGCAAAAAACTTCAAGGCATTTCTCTCCGCCGCGCATTCCGGTAAGCCAATCATGTATTATCGCAACTTTCATTATAAACCAATTAATGAGTTAAAGAACTAAATGAACAACGAATTTATCATAACTGTCTTATACTACCAATCCGTTAATCCATCAATAATTCTTTATAGATAGCTGTGGTTTTGTTTGCTGTATCAGCCCAATTGAATCTATAGATATTTTCGAAGCCTTTTTGGATGAGGGTATTACGCAAATTATCGTCAATTAAAACATTATACAAAGCATCTACTATGTGGTCAATGGCTTGTACGGAAACTGCGCAAACCCCGTTTCCGCCTATCTCTAAATGAGGTGCTATATCGCTGCAGACTACAGGCGTGCCGCATTGCTGGGCCTCCAAAACAGTTAATCCAAAGCCTTCATAAAGCGATAAATTGCAGAAAGCACAAGACAAATTGTATATCGCGGCTAATTCTTTATCATCAGGGACCTCTCCTATATATAAGACGTTTTTCTTGTTAAAATCGAAATGATGGCTTAATCTGCCCACGACAACCAAGGATGCATCGGGGAGACGCTCGCGTAATTTCGAAAATGACTCTAGGAGCATTTTTATATTTTTATGCCTCCTTAAGCTTCCTACGTAAAGAATAAATTTTTGCGGCAATTTATATTTTTCTTTTACCCGAAAGAGATAAGTTGTATCGTTTATCTGAGAAAAATTTTCTTCTACGCCTTCATAAATTACATTTACATTGAGATTCTTTTCTCCGTAGATTTTTTCAAGGGAATTTTTTGTCGAGTTTGAAACGCAGATTATCTTTTTTGCTTTTTTCAATACCCGTTCTACCATTAATTTCATATAAACTGAAGCGAACTTTTTACTGGCGCCTTGAGGATAAACTATATGAATCAAATCATGTATTGTAGCCACAAGCTTAAAATTTGTTAGAACCGGAATATTGTAATGCGGAATATGTAAAATATTCGAACCGATGATTTTTTTAAGATGCAGGAAGCCCAATTGTTCCTGCGTTGAATAAATAGGATAATCAAAATCAATAATATTTTCGTTTATGCCGAGATATTTTCCTATTAAAATCTTATTCCCCAATAAATGCAAATTGATTTCTTTTTGTTTCTTAAATTCGGTAAGCAGGCATCTAATGTAACGGCCTATGCCGGGATGCTCGATCATTCTGGCATCAAAAAATATTGTCATATTTTTGTTAAAAAATATTGTCCTCTCGGCATCATAAACATACTCTATACACTGTCAACTTTTTTCTTTATTCTTATAGCAGCTCTTCCGTCGCCTATAGGATTTCTTTTCATGCTCATCTTACGATAATAAATTTTAGAGCGTAAAAGCAGCTGGGCATATTTGACAATTTTTGTGTTATTTGTACCGACAATTTTAGCGCAACCTGCTTTAACAACCTCGGGGCGTTCTGTCTTGTCGCGTAGAATCAAAACTGGCTTTCCCAAAGAAGGGGCTTCTTCCTGGATACCGCCTGAATCTGTAAGAATAAAATAAGCCTTGCCCATCAACCTTACAAAATCACTATAGCCCAGCGGTTTAATAAGTAGATATTTTTAATCCCGCCCAGCAAAGAACGCACGGGCTTTAAAACCTTTGGGTTTAGGTGCACCGGATAGACAATAATTATATCTTTGTTATTTTGTGCTAATGCCCTTAAGGCTTCACAAATATTTTTTAACGGACGGCCAAAATTTTCCCGGCGATGCGCCGTGACAAGTATCAGCTGCTTATTTCTAGGCAAAGACTCCAGGGCTTTGCTAGTAAAATGTTTTTTATGCTTTTTAATATAGAATAAAGCGTCGATAACAGTATTGCCTGTAACGGTTATTGAACCGGCAGTTACGCCTTCCTGAATAAGATTATTTTTAGCTTTAGTCGTTGGCGCAAAATGAATATCTGTAACGCGTGATACCATTTGCCGGTTTAACTCCTCAGGGTAAGGCCTGTATTTGTCGTAAGTGCGAAGGCCCGCCTCGATATGCGCTACTTTAATTCTTCTATAAAATGCGGCAAGCGCGGCGCAAAAAGCTGTAGTAGTGTCGCCCTGTAAAAAAACCATATCCGGGCCAAAAGCTTCATACACAGAATCTATCCCTCTGATAGCGGCCGAAGCCAGGTAATTTAAAGACTGCCCTGGTTTCATTAGCTGTAAATCATAGTCTATTTTTATGCCAAATTCCTCAATCATTTTTATTGCCATAGCTTGATGTTGTCCGGTAAAACATACCTTTGTTGCATAGCGTTTATCTTTATTAAAAATATGTATCACCGGGGCTGTTTTAATTATCTCCGGCCTGGTTCCGATAACAAAAAGTATCTTTTTCATGGGTTAGCTTTAGGCTGATTTATATAGGTTGTTAGAAAACGATTACGCTGTTTTATGGCAAAAATATGAATCTAGGGCATTTGTATAATTATAGCATACTTTTAGCAGGGGTTATTTTAATATTTTTTCATATGCTGACAATGTTGTTTGGGCTACTTTTTCCCAGGAAAAATTGTTCAGCACATATTGTTTTAAATTATCGCCGCAAGGCCGTTCGAAAGCCTGCTCTACAATGCGCCTTATTTCTTTCGGCTTATGCGGCCTGGCATAAAAAGCAAAATCTCCAAAATAGTCCCTGGTTGAACCGTAAGGCGTAATTACAATATTTTTCCCGCAGGCAACTGCTTCAAGCGCGGAAAGGCCGGGGGTTTCAAACCAACTTGTTAAAGAAAAAATTTTAGAGGCAGCATACATTGAAGAAAACAGGGAAGTGTCATGTTCAATATAGCCTAAAAAAAACATATTATCGTCTTTTTCTCTTAAACAGGCATCATAATAATATTTATGTTCCAGGGTGTAATCGCCGACAAAAACAACCGGGGACTTTTTAAAGCCTTTCATTGCCCGGATAAAGGAAAGTTGATTTTTGCGCGGCTCAATTCTGCCTACGTAAAGAATAAAATCCCGCAACTTGTATTTACTGGCGAACTCCTCCGGTGCCGCCATTTGAAACCTTTCTTCTACGCCGTTAGGGACAACAAAAAATTTGTCTTTTTCTATGGAAAAATATCTTTGAATCTGTTTCGCTTCGCTTTCAGAATTAGGAAGGATTAAATCAGCCAACGTAAAAATTTCTCTCCGCGCCGAAGGAAAAGACGGACAAACCGCCTTAAGCGCATGATGCAGCAAAGCATTTGTTTTATTGTGCAGCCCTACTTCTCCCAGGCACCTGCGTAAATCCGTCCAAAATATGGAAGAAACACAAACTTTAACTTTGCTTTCTTTTGCAGCCCTTATTAACCCCAGGCAATCCTTAACTGAACCAAAAACATGCAAAATATCATAGGCAGACAGCTTATCCTGCCACTGGTCAAACATTTTAACCTTTACGCCTTTATTCTCCAGAAACTCCTTGGTTTTGAGAAGCTGGATTTCACCGCCGCCCATTTTCTGAAATGCCCAGGGATATGAGTAGAAAAGTATTTTTGGCATAAAGTTATTGTCGTTTTATTTTATACCGCCGGTATAATGATTTCAAACCTTTCCTGAAAAGATTTCCACGCAATTCTTCTAAAGGAGTAACGTCTTCATAGTCAATCATTTCCTTAATAAATGATTTTATTTTCTTGGTAAAATTTTCCGTAACTTCTGCGCCTAACAAATCCTCCTGCGGCTGGCGTAGCGCCGCGGAAGCCTCAGGAACAAGCAGGCCATATTGGGACGAAAACGAAGCATCTTCCACGGAAAAACACCACGAAGAGAAATCAGTCATATTGCATTTATGAAGCACAGAGTCATCTTTAATTCTTTCCAAGAATTCTTTTAAAAATATTTTAACCTGCGGATAAGTTTTGTTCGTATGCGCATAAATAATAATCGGGATATTCATTATGGTAAGATTTTTTACTACCTCATTAAAATAAGCAATAACCTCGTCAATTGACAGGCCTGCTGCAAACAAAATCTCCGGGCAAATGGGAAATATTGGCACCTGGAGAATTTTTGAAAACCTTTTTCCGAGATATGGATAATGTGGAAAATTAAGGTAGTCAAAGGAAAAGTCGGAAGAATACTTATATCCTAACTCCTCTAACGCCAGCATAAGGTTATTGTTATACTTTCCCATGGGCGCAGCGAAACCGGAAGTTATGATTTTCAGTTCTTCGAAAAAATATTTCGCCTTGCTAAGGTTAAATAAATTACTTTCATAATCATTATAAACATAATGATAGTAGCCGTGTGATTGTATATCTATATTGGCCTCTTTAGTTTCTTCAAGAAGCTTTTTATTTTTTTCAAACGCACGGGCAGAACAGAACAAAGTTATCCAGGGAGAATAATCCCGGAATATTTCTATATATTCTTTAAAATCATCGGCATGTACCTCATCAGCATCGATACGCAGCGTAAAGATATTATCTTTTCCTTGCGGATATAAATTCATTTGCTTAAATTCATCGGGACGCTGAGAAATTTGCTCTAAGTATTTAATCTTTGGATATTTAGCGACTTTCTCAAAAAAAGTTTTATTTCTAAACGAAAAAGCCTTGATAACGCTCTTTGTATCCAAAAATGGATTGATATTTTTTGTGCTCATAAAACCTTATGGCCGGTTGCTTTCCAGATAATAAAGTGCCTGGTTAGGGGTATGCTTTTAAAAATCATTTTTATCGGCGATATCTTCTCTGAATCCGATAAAATATATTTTGCTTCCACTTTTGAAAAATATGTTTTAAGAATTCCTCCAATTTTATTTTTCAGAAACCATTGTTCATGATAGGGAAACCCTCTAGGATACATCCAATCATTTTTCATTTCATGATAATGTTTTATCAAAAGATTAGGGACAAGCAGGCGCCGGTTATTCAATGAAAGAATATTTCTATCGATAATCACTAAAGCCCCATCCTGCTTTAATACGCGTACTGCTTCCCGCAGGAATGCCCTTAAATCCGGGAGATGTTCCACAACTTCAACAGCAAAAACGCCGTCAAAAGTATTCGCTTCAAAAGGCAGGTTAGTGGCTGATGCCTTTAAAAATGTGCCATTATTTTTCGTACGCGCTACTTTTAGCAGGCTTTCCGATACGTCCACTCCGAAACAAAACGCTTTCCTTTGGCTTACGGCATTAGTAAACCTTCCTTTGCCGCAGCCGACTTCTAAAATATTTTTACCCTCTAATTTTCCGAAGGAATCAAGCAATTCTCCCAAGCGCGAATCACCCTCATCAATGCTATCGGGGAATTGACGGGACAACTCATCAAAACGCTTGGCGACTAAGTATTCGAGATACTTTGCATCTTTTATGACTTTACGCGCTTTGCAATATTTTACGAACGCGTAACGCGCAGAAAACCATGCATAGAGCAAGCCAGCCTTGCCGTCTAAAAATCCTTTTTTCAGTAAAGTTATATTAAAAAATATTGCTGCAGGATAAAAAAATATCTTAAAGACAGAAGGCCTGACATTTCGCTCTAATAGGAAACGAGATTCAATATCAGTGTATTGTTCTGTTTTATCTAACTCCAATTGCGCACTGGATGTGGTATTATGAAATAAATCTCCGTCTAAAAGCGAAATCTCTCCGTCAATAAGTAAGAATTCATGGATGGGCTGAATAAACCTGGCTTTATCTTTTCTGAATAATCTAACCGGAAAATCGTTGCCGGCGGCATGAGCCAATACTTTTCCGAAGATTTTGTTTATGCGCTTAACCCGGAAAGCGCTGCAAGCATTGGATGCCTTAACGACATTAATAAGTGCATCTTTTAACTGCAAAGAAACAATCTCGTCGCAATCCATAGAAAATACCCAATCATTACTACATTTTGATATGGCAAAATTTTTTTGCGACGAAAAATCATCAAATTTACGCGAATACACCTTATCGGTAAAGCTCTTTGCTATTTGTACGGTCGCATCGCTGCTTTCAGAATCAACCACAATAATCTCATCGGCCCACGCGACTGATTCAAGTGCCGTTTTTATCCGCGGGGCTTCATTCCTTGCTATTATAATTACGGAAAGTTTACTCATGCTCAGCCTACAATATTTAAAACCTGCCTGTCGGTTCTTTTAAAATTTTTGGTTATATTTTTTTTAATTCTTAAAATTTCAGGAAGTTTCGATAATGCTTCCAGAAAGCCTTTCAGAAAATAAAATCGAAACGTCAGCATAAACAACACCAGCCGCGGCAGAAGCCAAAAATGCATTTCAAATAAAATTTTTTTATCGGTTATGTTTTTCCACATGAATAATAGGCTGTTTCTAAAAACAGTTTTCTGGATTTCTTTATCGCTAAATGCAACCTTAAAACTCGCATAGCCTTTATGATAAATAACGCTTGCCGGTTCATATATTCCTTTAAAACCGGATTTCCAGCCGCGAAAACAAAAATCAACATCTTCGTACCTGCCAGGAAGATATAATTCATCGAATCCGCCAAGTTCGAGGAATTTTTTCCTGTCAAATGCGCCGTTTCCGGTTGAAAAAGTAAAACTCTTATCCATTATTAAAGTTTCATAGCCTTTAAACCGCGTGTCTGCCGATATAATTCCTAGGCGGACCGAAGCTTTTGATTTATCGCCCTGATAGGTTACGCCGTCAAAAAAATACATCCGCGAAGAAACAAAAAAAACATCCGGATCTTTAAAATTTTCAACCAGCGGATCAAGGAAATTTTTATCTACTTTTATATCGGAATTAAGAATGACCACAATATCATCATCGCAATTTTTGAAAAATTCATTATAAGAACAATACACTTTATTTTTTCTGGCAACATAGACCTTTATTCCTGGAAATGCCTGCCTTAAAAAATCAATGCTGCCGTCGGTGCTGCAATTATCCAAAACAGTGACAAATACATTATGCTTACTTGCCTTTACAGCTTCCAATATGCTTGGCAGGCATTCTTCCAATAAAACTCTTCCGTTATAATTAAGGATAGCTATGTTTACCTTCACGTTATTTTCGTTTCACTCGTTTAAATAATATATTAAAAATAGTGCTTAATATACGGGTTCTTTTATTTATATATATCAATAAAGGCACGCAGCATATAATTAAAACCGCGACTTGAATTGCTAACCCCGCGTAAACATTTACCGGCCTTATGAAATAAGTACACCCAAAAACAACTACTATAATATATATTAAAGGGAGAATGCATCTTATGGCGAACTTAATTATCTCTTTATGTCCGGTAAAATGCTTCATCGCATAACCTAATATCAGGAAAGAGCTGAAAAGCGTTGCCATAAAAGTTCCTACGGCAACTCCGGCTATCCCCCATCCTATTTTTATAAAAAAGTAATTAGCTAATATATTAATAATTATGGCGCCTATATTTATCGGTATCATTCGCGACTGCTTTCCCAGGGCAGTTATGAACTGGCTCGCCTGCGGGCAAAAAGAACTGAAAAAAATTTCAAGCAATAAAACCTGCGCCGCGAGGATACCGGGGATAAATTTTGGCAGAAAAGTTTGAACAAAAATAGGTATCAGAAGGTAAAGCATCCCCAGAAAACAAGGTAGGATATAAGAGATTACTTCTGCGGATATGGTAACGAATTTTTTTATATGCTCAATATTTTCCTCTTTTCCGTAAGCCTCAAGAATTTTAGGAATAGTTACGATTCCGAAATTATTCGATAATCCGCTTACGTAATTTTTGGAAAGAAGCGCAATGCTGTAATACCCCACATAAGTAACGCCAAGCATTTTGGCTATCATTATTCTATCGGTACTGCGCAATATCATATTTAACATCCCCACAAAAAGAAGAGGTAAACCATACTTTAAAAGATGGGCCATTTCACCGTTTAGCTTAAGAGTAAAAGACACGCGGTGCCGCGCCAAAAAGTGTATAAAAAGTATATTTAGGCAGGCCAGGATTGTTACTGTCAAATACAACCCCTGCATTTTGAAGTTTTTAACAAGCAGGAATATAAATATTAAATTGACAAGCGAATCGAATACAACGGATTTATTTATTACTGTGAAATTGCTGTGAGCCCTGAGTATTATAAGATAATAGCCATATAATCTTTCAAGACAAAGATACGCTGAAATAAATACGAGCCCGGCAAATAACTCGGCGGGAAGTTTATCCTTTAACATAAATGTACCTATCAATATCAGCAACCCCGAAACAACCGACATGATAAATACAAAAGAAAACGCAACATCCTCTATTTGCTTTGCTTTTCCATGATCGCCTTTGCCCTTAAAGAATGGGATTTTAAAAGTTGTTGCCGTTGCGACCCCAAGTTCACCCCAAAGTGTATATTCTATGATGACCCTAAGGAGCGACCATATACCTATAAGATAAGGGCCCAAAAAGCTTCTCATGGCGGTAGCCCCGATAAAACCAAAAATGCTTGAGCCATATTGCACTATGGTATAGATAAAAGTATCTTTTATTATTTTTTCTTTTACGGTTTTAATTTTACTCATGGTTTTAATCTATAAATCTATATTTAATCAAAATTGCTATAGCCACCAAACCGTCTTTCCAGCTTAATTTTTTTCCATGCTCGGTAGTTCTTGGATAGTAAGAAATAGGCACCTCGCGGATATCGTAGCCTGCCTTATAAACTTTTGCAGTTACCTCGGGGCAGAATTCAAATCGTTCGCACTTTAGATTGATTTTTTTTATAACATCAGCTTTAAATACTTTATAGCAGGTTGCCTCATCGGTTATTCTTTTTCCGTATAGCATAAATATCAATAAATTCAAAAATTGTATGCCCAAAAAGTTTGAAAAATAGATATGCCCTATATTGCATGCCTTTCCTTTTAATTTGCTGGTAAACCAAGACCATATATATTTTAAAGTATTAAGGTGCATAAACCGCGAACCATATACCACAGAAGTTTTATGCTCATTTATAGGCGCAACAAGCAATACATAATCGTTAGGGTCGTATTCCAAGTCCGCGTCCTGTATGATAACGACATCGCCTTTTACGTACGATAAGCCGGTGCGTATCGCAAAACCTTTGCCCCTGTTTTTTTCCAGAAAAACCAGAGTGACGTTAGCGGCATTGCTGAATTTCTTGCGCAATATATCACTAGTTCCATCTGTCGGTTTATCATCCACAATGATTATTTCCTTATCAAGATTTACCTTAAGAACGCGGCCTACTATTTCTTCAATAGTATCTTTTTCATTATAAACAGGTATGATTATAGAAGTTTTCATAATCTTAGTTTTTATTTTTATCTCCTATTTTCCAAAGTTGATACACATAATGCTCGTCTCTATAAACAAATTCCGTTTCCTTGAGCAGTTTTTTATCATAGCCTACGAAAAGATTTTGCGCAGTTAATGGCGTATCCGGACAACCATTTCTTGAATAATCTTTCATATAAAGCATATAATTTCCGAAACCCTGCGAGCGTAAATATTCTTCAAAGCTTTGTTTATTTTTAATATTTTTATCTGCCATATAATCCATTTCTATAAGCGTGGCAACGGCACTATCGCGATTAAAATAGTATAAGCGCGGTTCGGCTAAAATTAAAATTTTGCTGTTTACCGGCAAATTATTATTTACATACTGCGCAATTTCATAAATTCGTTCATGCTTTAAAAGGTAATCCTGCTGTTTTTGCACTCCAAAGACTACGGGAATTTTATCCAAATTATGATAAACAGACAAAGCTGCGCTATAGCAAAATAATAAAATTATAACTACGGTGGAAGTTTTGGAAATTATTTTATCTTTTTTGCAAAAATTAAAATAGATATAAGAAACCAGTATGGATAAAAATATGAGCGTAGGATAGAAAAACCTTACATATTGATAAACGATAAACCACGAGGCATACAAGCTTACTGTTATAAATATTACATATTTTATAAATTTTGATATTTTTCTTACGAATATAATCATAGGTAAAAATATCAAAAATATCGCACCTATGCTTTCTCCTCCAAAACGGTCCGGATATAACGTGAGAGGCCAAAGCATTTTAATAAACTGCACAGGGCCCGTGCCGATGCCTGAAGTCAATTGATACCTTAATTTTTCCTCCATGTAACCTGCACCGTTAAAAAGATATGCCGCAAAGGGAAAAATGGGGTTACCGAGAATTATCCACGACCTCATATACCACACGCCGCCCGTTGCAAGTATTATTAATGTAAAAATAATTACAGGCAAAAATTTTTCTTTTATGGTTTTATTTTCGCGGACTTTATTAAAAAAGTATAAAAATAAAATTATTGCCGGGGTAACCGCCGATGTTATTTTAATACCTAAAAGAAACCCGCAGGCCGCGGCGGATAAATAAAACCATTTATTGTTTTTTGTATCAAGCCATAAAAAAAATCGATAGAATGCAAGTATGGTATAAAAAACCACTCCCAAATCCGTATAAGCATATGTTGTTCCTGTAAAAATTGCCGGAATAAGGGCAAAAATCGCGCCTGCCATCAAGGAATTGGCTCTCGGCCAATACCTTCTGCAGAAAACATATATACCTAGAACAGAAAAAATACTGAAGGCAAAATGAAACAATTTTGCAAGCATAACGCCTTTCAATAACAGGCCCAGCGTAAAAAGCATCTGCACCAAAAACGGCCAAAGCGATTCTCTCGTGTATGGCAGATAAAACACTTTATGTGCTTTTATGAATATTTTGGGATCCTGTATGTGGTAAGAGGCTGCATCCATCCCCAAAAGCGGAGAAAGCGAACCTATCAGCGTAAAAAACCAGACAAACGCTAAAGAAAATATTAAAAAACGCTCCAATGGCGAAAAATGAGCATTAACGAAAGACCTTAACCACAAGATTATATCCTTTATAATAATTCTTATATCTTTTATAAACATTACAAACAGGAAAATCAACATTATTATTATCAACCATTTATAAAGAATACCCAAAAGGCCTACATATAAAATAATGAGGCCGGTTAAGCCTGCTCCAAGGCCAAAGTTAATGAAAAATCTTTCCAAAAAAGAAAGGTAGCCATTATCGATAAAAATTCTGGAAAGCATTTTGCCTAACGGCAAGATTATTAAAAGTAATAACAAAAATATGGCCAGGTTTAACATTACGAATTTATCCTTGCTTTTTGCATATCAAAACCATATTAGCTGCGCTAAGCCAGGGGAAATATTTTTCGCAGAACCTGCTTAGGGCTAAGCCTGTTTTGTTTGCGCCGTCGTAGCTTTTTTTATCCCTGAATATGCCGGAAAAACTAATTATGCTATGCTCCTGATCCATAGGCACAACTTCAAACACCTGAAAACCTTCTTTTTCAATTATTTGCTTTAACCGGCGCGCCTTAAAATATTGCTGCCAATAATATTTTTTTTCTTCCCGGCGGAAAATTTTCCTGAAAAAATGGTTTCTTTTTAATAATTCCAAGGGGTATTTAATTGCCAGAAATACATTCATAATTGGAACCTGGACTATGAAGACCCCGCCATTTTTTAAAACCCGATAAGCTTCAGAAATAGCTTTTTGCGGGCCTTCCACAAAATGCTCAATAACACCAAGAGAAAGATAAGCGTCAAAGGTTTTATCTTTAAAAAGAAGGTTTCTGACATCCATAACGCTTACCGGCAAAGAGTTGTTATAAGACTTTATCTTCTTAAGGGGGCCTTCATTATAATCTACGCCCACCACGTCATAGCCTTTATTGTGCAGGTATATAAGATATGGGCCCAGGCCGCAGCCGCCTTCCAGGATCTTATCCTCCTTGGAAATATACTTCATATAAAGCGCCAACTGTTTTTTTACTCTGGGATAAGTAAATATTTCCATCAGCTCTTTGGCTTCATAAGGCTTCCAGTTCTCATCCCAGGCTTTTTTTGTTTCTGCCTCAATATGGGTTTCTTTTTTCATTTTATCCATGTTGAAAACTTTGAAAATTTATACAGTATAAAAGAATTTATAAAATACAATAAAACTACTGCCGACCATATTAAAAAAATAAGCCTTTCAGCCCATAAATAGACTTCTTCTTTCCTGACTTTTACCTTTAGCCAGCCGTATGCCGCGGGGAAAAAACATTCAAAAAAGCCGAGAGCTTTATCCGGAAAGGTATCGTTTCGTAAGAAAAGATAATAATTCATAAAAGATAAACGTATTAAAAATTTTCCGTCACGCAAACAATTGCAAAAAGATAGGATTTTTTTCAAATCAAGGTTTAACCCGGGCAAGGAAAGTTTTTTAAAATATGATATTTTTCCATCAAGCGCTTTTATTATTACCTCTTTATTGATTATTGAATTATAAAAAGCTCCGATGTTGTTATTATCATGCTGCCTGTATTTTACCAGCGCTTTATTGGTATAAACTATTTTCCCAAGGCCGCAACTTATTATCAAAGCCAGATGGTCATGCAAAAATGGCGCATCCGCAGGCATCTTAGCCAAAATATCCCTTACTTTTTTCCGAAACATCATGGAACAACCCGGTGTAATATTCTTAAGAAACGATAATTCTTTTAAGCAGCCTTTTTTCGGTTTTATGCCTGAAGTTTTCCAAAAAGAGCGGCATATAACTGCCAGCTTATCATCGCATATTTCTAAATCAGAATACGCGAGCATATTACGCGAATCCCTTTCCAGAAGTTCTTTTAAGGCAGCTATTTTGTCATGCTCCCAATAATCGTCCTGGTCACAGAAGCATACAAATTCCCCTTTTGCCAGAGAAACCCCCTTAAGGAAGTTAGCAGACAGGCCTAAATTGCAAACATTATTATATACTTTTATGCGCTTATCCAGCCTAGCCAAGTCGTTGGCAATTTCAAGGCTGTCATCTTTAGATTTGTCATCAACAATAACAATTTCTGTATTAGTGTAACTTTGCTCGAGAATACTTTTTACCTGTTCTTCTAAATATTTTTCTCCGTTATAGACCGGCAAAATGATAGAAACTAAATTATCGGAATCTTTTAATTTATCCATTTTTATGCACTTCTTGCAATATATCTGCTACGATACGCGATGCTGTTTTATCTTCAGCAAATACGGGGCGCGCGTCGCAATCATATTGCATATTTTTATTATTATTTAAATTGTTCACTATCGTGTTGATGGAACTTATGAGTTTTTCTTTGGTTGTGCCGTCAAAAAATACATTATATTTCCCATATTTTTCTATGCTTTGTTCCTCGAATAAAATTACAGGTTTTTCATAGGCTATTGCGTCAATAGCAAATGTCGTGTGGCAAGCTATCAAAAAATCGCTGCCTTTGGCTAAAGCAAGGGAATCGTAATTACTTAAAATAACTACCTTGTCCTGGTTCATTTTTTTTACTGATTCGGTAATGCTCTTTTGGCTTATATCCGAATGATGAAGTTTGATTATAATCTGAATGTCTCTAAACCCGCAGGCGCAATCGATGACCTCCTTGTTTATCTGCCACATGGTTTTTTTAAGAATATGCCCGCCTTGCGATATAGGAATAGGAGTTATCAAACAAACCGGTTTTTCAAAATTCAGATGTAACTGTTTGCAAATTTTATTTTTAACCAACGAGGGAGAAACCCTTAAATATTTGTCATATTTGATGCAACCGCTGACGATAATCCTCTCGCTATCTATGCCCCATTGCGATAAAACATTTTTTTGTTCTTTGCTCCACACAAATATCCTGTCAGCGACAAGCGGTGAATAACCTACCCTATGAAATGGCTCGCCATGGCAGTTTACGTAAGATTTGACCTTATATTTACCGGAAACCTGAGTCAATATATTTTTTGAAACAGATTTGTCTTCATCAAGCAATAAAGATGTTATTTTGAGGCGCTCAAATAAAAGATACGACTGCTCCACTGTTTCTAATATCCGGCGCAGCTCTTTATTCCAAATAGCACTTAAGTATTTTTTTAGGTAAGGAGTAACATTGGTGTTTTTTATTGCAAGAGTGTCGGCTAAGGCATCTAATTTATCTTTGAATGAATTGAATTTCCCCTCAAAAGAATTTTTTTTAGATATCGCCGGAATATCGAATTCAGATAATAATCTTAAATCTATTCTTTTTCTTAAGAAATAGAATGCAAGCGATAAAGGGAACTTTTCCCTTAAAAAAATGGTTTTTTTATGATTGATGTATTCAAACAACCCTTCGGTCTGGCTCAAATCAGAATATATTAAAATTCCGGAATTTCTTTTAGCGTTCAACCGGGAAATAAAAGATATGACAAATGCAAGAAATGATTTTTTGAAAAAAGCATTGGGATTATGGCTATTGGAAATATTTTTCTGCGCGCTTTCTCCGCCCGAATAAAAATATTTTAAAGAAATTCCTGCCGGCAAAAAATCTTTCAGGAATGAATTCAGGCAGGGGTATTGCAGATTATCTTTATAGTCTGTCCCGGATATCCAGATTTCATCCGGTGATTCTTTTTCTATAATTTTTTTAACAATAAATATTTTTTGACAAAGATTATAGAGAAAATCGAATAGCGGCAGTTCATATGCCAACAAGATATCTACATCACGATACATGAAAGATCTTTTTTCGTTATGTTTTTTCAGCCAAAGCTGTAATTCCAATCCTATCTCTTCGACAATTGCAAAAATTTCAGGAAGCGTCGCATATTCCCCTATATTTATATGCTTAACTATGCAAAAGCTTATGGTTTTATCAAATTGCGAAAAATCTATATTTTCTGGTTTTTCAATCAATGCTAATTTCATTTTTTAATAATTAATTCTTTCGTGTTCAACGCGACAATAATCTGATGCCAACATTACAGGCCGCGGGAAAGTAAAGATTTTATCTTAAACCTTAGGCCTTGCGGAAGATTTACCCATACTTTTGCGATTAAATTACCGAACATGCTTTTTTTGAAAGATTTCAGCCTATCGTTTTGAATAATTTTTTTTAATCCTTTTTCGCTCACAACAATCTTTTGAAAATGTTCATCCATCAAAATATTTTTCTGGTTTCGCTTTCTATTGTATTTAGGAAAAAATGATTTTATCAACTCTACGGTAAATTTATCGGGATTCTTTACTTTTTTTTCAAGCCACGGTTTCTGCGAATCTATAATGTCATAACTGATAGCCCTGTACATAATATAGTCGGCGGGAATATTTCCTTCTATCACCCATTCATTATCTATACAATATGATTTTCCTTCTTTTCGCACTATATTCCTGAAAATAAATTCTATCGCCTCTCCCCTAAGCAAAGGAAAACCTTCGCTGTCATTGGTTCCTATGAAATAACGCTCTATCATTTCCCTGTAATACACTCTTAATAATTCTAGAATTTTCTCCGGGAAATTCTGCGCAGCCGTCGCCTTAAAAATATCGAAAGTCATCAAATCACCCGGACACCAGGGACTATCGCCGACAACGTGCTTTAATTTAAGGCCGCTCTCTTCAACAATAATGTTTTTAGATTCACCGGATAATCTTTTTTTCTCAATATGCATGACTGGATTAAGTTTGGTCGTTGTAACGCATTGATATTCTTTACGCCTTTTTACGGAAAATTTTTTGGCTATCCAGTCCGGTTCGTTGATAGAACCCGGGCCGCTTAAGCTTGCGACAACTAAAAAAGAGTTAGAAAGTTCTCTGATAAGCCCGGCTTCAGATAACGTCTTAACTGCAAGGCCTTCGTGAAAAGTATGCACTTTTGAGGTGCCGTAAGAATCAAAAGGTATATCTATCCAATTGTGCAGATAAAAATCATTATCTTGCCCGCTATCGCTTATTATGGTGGAGGCAAATTTATAATCAGGAAAACAATAATAAAAAGACACGTTGGAAAACCCGGCAGCTTTTAAAAGTTTCGCCAGGCCTTGGCGGCAAAAGGTTACGGGGCCTGGTTCATCGGGGTAATCCTGTATGCCGTCAAAAACCTTTCCTGTATGGTCCTCGGCAAAACCGCTCCAAAATTTAAGTCCGATTTT
>JAQVOZ010000085.1 GCA_028702365.1 Candidatus Omnitrophota bacterium
ACTGAAGGTTATGTTACAACAATTTTAGGCAGGCGCAGATATCTGCCTGATTTTAAAAGCAATAACCCTCAAGCCAGAGAGTTTGCCGAGCGTCAGGCAGTAAATTCTCCTATCCAGGGTTCAAGCGCTGACATTATAAAAGTAGCGATGGTTAACATATACGAGGAGTTTAGAAAAAACAACCTGAAATCTAAATTAATAATGCAGATTCACGACGAACTCGTGTTTGATGTTTTTCCGGATGAACTGGATAAAGTTAAAGAAATTGTCAAACGTAATATGGAGCAAAGCGTAAAACTAAACGTTCCTATAGAGGTTAAGATAAAAACTGGCAAAAACTGGGGGCAAGTACAATAGAAAGTAAAATGGTTCTTATTTATTCTACCCCCTGCGCCTGAAGCGCTGTGGGTTAAATTTAGCGACTGCGTCGCAAAATTTAAGGAGGTACCGATGAAAATAGCTTTATGTTCTTCAGAAGTTTTTCCGTACGCTAAAACAGGCGGCCTTGCCGATGTAACCGGAGCTTTGCCTCTCGCATTGGCTAAATTAGGCCACGAAGTAAAAGTATTTATGCCTCTTTATAAAAACGTAAAACCCCAGAAAATGGCCGGCGATTACGGAATTACAAAAGAGGGAAAAGTTGAGTTTTATTTTATAAAAAATGACAATTATTTTATGCGCGATGCCTTATATGGAACTCCGCAGGGCGACTATCCGGATAATCTTGAAAGATTCTCTTTCTACAGCAGAAAAGTTTTAGATCTGCTTAAACAATTAAACTTTAAGCCCGACGCCATACACACCAATGACTGGCAGGCAGCTCTGGTAAATATTTACCTAAGAACCGTATATGCAAATGATGGATTCTTTGCCAAAACCGCCGCAATTTTAACTATACATAACCTTGCATATCAGGGTTTATTCGGCAGGGATAAATACCCAATTCTTGGGTTATCCTGGGATTATTTCAACATGCATTGCCTTGAATTCTATGAAAAAATAAATCTTCTTAAGGGTGGAGTTGTATTTTCCGACATAGTAAGCACGGTAAGCCCTACTTATGCAAAACAGATTCAGACTCCTGATTATGGTTGCGGGCTCGACGGGGTGCTGCGGGAAAAAAGAGACAAGCTTGTGGGTATACTTAATGCAATCGATTACGATGTGTGGAATCCGGAAAAGGATAATTTGATTTACCAAAAGTATTCTCCTAAAAACCTCGAAGACAAGGCTGTTAATAAAAAAATGTTTCAAAAAGAACTTGGCCTTAAGGTTTCCGAGGATACGCTTTTTCTTGGAATGGTTAGCCGTCTTGCCGAGCAGAAAGGCATAGATATACTTTCAGATTCTTTGGGCTATCTTTTAAAAAAGTATCAGATAGTAATTCTTGGAATGGGCGATGAAAAATATCTCAAGATTCTCAGGAAAAAAGCGCAGGATTTTAAAAAGTCGTTTTCGCTGCACTTAGCGTTCGATGAAAAAATCGCCCACCGCATATACGCAGCCTGCGACGGCTTTCTTATGCCTTCGAGGTTCGAGCCGTGCGGGTTGTCTCAAATGATAAGTTATAAATATGCAACTGTGCCTATTGTGCATCGTACCGGCGGCCTTGCCGATACGGTTATTGATGTAGAAAAGCAGGGAGGAGGGTTCGTAATAGATAAATATACAAGCAATGATTTAAGCTCTGCGATAGATAGATGTGCCAAGCTTTTTAAAGATAAAAAAAGCTGGTTTAAGCTGCTTAAGAAAATATCGCAATATAATTTTTCCTGGGATGAGGCAGCAAAGCACTATGTGGATATGTATAAAAGGGCACAAAGTTCTAGGTAGATCTGCAAACTTTTAAATTATGCCTGTATTTGGTTTAACTGGAAATTTAAGTTGCGGGAAAAGCACGGCGCTTATGCTGTTAAAAGATAAAGGCGCTTGTGTTTTTGATGTGGATAAAAGAATTCACGAATATTATAAGGATAAAAAAAGCGGTATTTTTAAAAAAATATCCGTGCTTTTTCCGCAGGCAATCAGAAAAAACAGAATTGACCGCGAAAAACTTGGAGAAATAGTTTTTTCCGACAGAAAAAATCTTAGAAAGCTGGAAAAAATCGTGCATCCAATCGCGATAAGGGATTTAAAATCCTGGGCTAAAAAGGCAAAAAATACAAATAGAGTTTCTGTTGCCGAGGTTCCTTTGCTTTTTGAAAAAAACCTTGCAGGCATATTCGACGGCACAATTTTAATTTATGCAAAAAAAAGCGTCCTTTTAAAAAGAATAAAAATTAAACTTAAGCTTTCAAAGGCTGCCGCAGGCTGCCGGCTTTCCGCGTTTAAACCGGTAAGAGAAAAAAGCAAAAGAGCAGATTTTATAATAAACAACAGTTTCACAATAGAAACTTTAAAAAGGGAAATAGATATTTTATGGAAAAATTTAAACTCTAACTTTAAAGGAGAAAATAAAACTAATGGCTAAAAATACGAATTCAGATTCAAAAACGGAGGGTAGCATGGCAGACACTATTGATATCGCGCAGTTAAAGGATATGAAAATTTCTGCTCTAAACAAGATAGCAAAAGAGCTTGATATTAACGGTTTGAGCGGGCTTAAAAAACAGGAGCTCATTTTTAAAATTCTTCAGGCAAAAGCCGAGAAAGAGGGGCTTATGTTCGGCAGCGGCGTCCTTGAAGTTTTGCCAGAAGGTTTCGGGTTTCTTCGTTCGCCTAACTATAATTATCTTCCTTCGCCGGATGATATTTATGTATCGCCATCGCAGATAAGGAAATTTTCGCTAAAAACCGGCGATACAGTAAGCGGGCAAATCAGGCCCCCGAAAGACAACGAAAAATATTTCGCCCTGCTTAAGGTGGAAGCTGTTAATTTCGAGGACCCGGAAGCATCCCGCAACAGGGTTCTTTTTGACAACCTTACTCCGGTATATCCAAGGGAAAGATTTATACTTGAAGGCGCGCCTGAAGAGTGTTCAACCCGTATACTTGATTTATTGTGCCCGATAGGAAAGGGCCAGCGCGGTTTAATAGTTGCTCCTCCTTATAGCGGAAAGACCGTGCTTCTTCAAAAAATTGCCAATTCAATAATGAAAAATTACCCGGATGTTATATTGATGGTGCTTCTTATAGATGAGCGGCCTGAAGAAGTAACTGAAATGAAAGCCATAGTAAAAGGTGAAGTCATAAGTTCAACTTTTGACGAACCTGCACAAAGACACGTTCAGGTCGCAGAAATGGCGCTTGAGAAAGCAAAGAGGCTAATAGAGCATAAAAAAGACGTGGTTATACTTCTGGACAGTATTACACGGCTCGCTCGTGCATATAACCTGGTTGAGCCTCATTCGGGAAGAATTCTTTCCGGAGGTATTGATTCAAGTGCTTTGCATAAACCAAAAAGATTTTTTGGAGCTGCCCGCGCGCTTGAAGAAGGCGGCTCTCTTACGATTATAGCTACCGCCTTGGTTGATACAGGCTCACGCATGGACGATGTAATTTTTGAAGAGTTTAAGGGTACGGGCAATATGGAAATTTCTTTGGACAGAAACATATTCCAGAGAAGGATATACCCGTCTATCGACATCAAGCGTTCGAATACAAGAAGAGAAGAGCTTTTGATACATCCGGACGAATTGCAGAGAATATGGATGTTACGAAAAGCGCTTAATGAATTGAGCTCGGTTGAGGCTCTTGAGCTTCTCATTGAGAAATTGACAAAAACCAAGAATAATGTAGAATTCTTGCTTACTTTGAATAAGTAAATTCACAGACGCTTTGTTTGCGAATAAAAATAATAAACGCTATGACTTACGTTCGCCCTTCGGGCTGCCGTAAGCCATCTGCTCATTGGAGGTGTTTAAAAATGAAGGAAAAAGTTCATCCAAAGTACGAATTAGCCACAATTATGTGTGCTTGCGGTAATGTGTTACACACGCGTTCAACCAAAAAGACCATAAACGTGGATATCTGCTCAAAATGCCACCCTTTCTTTACGGGTAAACAAAAATTTGTTGACTCCGAAGGCAGAGTAGATAAATTCATCAAGAAATACGCAAAAAAAGCCAAAAAACAATAACAGATATAAGATGGCGGTCTGGCAGAAATCCGTGTCAATGTATCTGCCGTCTGCAGTCCGTTTTTCTGCGTTATTTGCCATTCGCTCAACAGGCCCTTGGCCCGTTAGGCTGCTGTCTGCAATCTAAAAAGCTATGCTTAACCTCGATAAATTAAGGCAGGAACATCAGAGAATATCTTCTGAGCTGTCGCTTCCGGAAACTGTCAAAGACAGGGACCGGTATCAGCAGCTGGCGCGGAGATTCTCTTTTCTTGGAAAGATACTTGACCTGGATAAATTACGCGAAGACTACCTTCAGGAAAAAGAGCATCTTTCGCAAATCATCTCCAACCCCAAAGAGGATGAAGAAATAAAAAAAATGGCTAAAGAAGAACTTCCTGCCTTGGATGAAAAGATAAAATCTCTGGAAGAGGACATAGAAAATAAACTTTTTGAAAGCCAGGAACCGCAAAGGGATATTATTATCGAAATAAGAGCCGCCGCCGGCGGAGAGGAGTCAGCTTTATTTGCCGCTGACCTTTTAAAAATGTATTCAAAATACGTTGAAAAAAACGGCTGGAATTTTGAAATGCTCGACTCAAGCCCGACTGATATAGGGGGGTTTAAGGAAATAATTTTTTCAGTTTCCGGAGAAGGCGCATATTCCCACCTTAAATTTGAAAGCGGCGTGCACAGGGTGCAGCGTGTGCCCAATACTGAAGCAAGCGGCAGAATCCATACTTCAACCGTAACCGTTGCGGTTTTAATTGAACCGAAAGAAATTGAAATAAATTTAAAGTCTGAGGATTTGGAAATCATAACTTGCCGCGCTTCAGGCGCAGGCGGCCAGCATGTCAATAAAACCGATTCTGCAGTGCGTATTACACATTTACCGACGGGGATTCAGGCCGCCTGCCAGGATGAGCGCTCACAGGGTAAAAATAAACAGAAGGCGATGCGAGTGCTAAAGGCCCGCATTTTGGAAAAAATGGAAAAAGATGCATCCAGCAAAGCTAAAACCGCAAAGCGCCTTTTGATAGGTACTGGTGAGCGCAGCGAAAAAATTCGCACCTATAATTTCTCGGAACGCCGCGTTACCGACCACCGGATAAATTTTACAATTTACCAGCTGGATAAGGTTCTTGAGGGTGAATTGGACGAAGTAATCAATAAGCTTATTCAGGAAGAAAGAAAGAAGCTGTACGAATTAAAGGGGCTTGTGTAAATACGGCTATGGATAGCAATATGAAACTTAACGAATGGATTGCGGAAAGCGGAAATAACTTTACATGCAGCGATTTACAATTTCTTTTAAGGCAGTTTTTTTGCGACAAGGATATATTTTTAAAGCAGAAAGACACCCTTCTGGATTCTAACAGGCTGGAATCTCTGAATAAAATAAAAAAGGAATATAAAAAAGGAGTACCACTTGCCTATCTTTTGGGCAAAGAAGAATTCTTCGGCCTTGAATTTAACGTTAATCCCGCGGTTTTAATCCCGCGGCAGGATACGGAAGTTATAACCGAAAAAGCCATAAAGGTAATCAGGGATAATAATCTAACCCAGGTATTGGATTTATGCTGCGGAGCGGCAAATATAGCAATAACCATCAAGAAATTTTTTAAAGATAAGATAAAAGTTTGGGCTTCGGATATAAGCGTAAAAGCCCTAACTGTTGCCAAAAGTAATATTAAGCACCATGGAGTAAAGATAAATTTACGTAAAGGAAACCTTTTCAGCGTTTTTTCCGGAAAGAAATTCGATATCATAGTTTCTAATCCTCCTTATGTAGGTAAACCTGAGATAAAAGGAAGCCTTAAATATGAACCTAAAATTGCCTTAGAAGCTGGTATGGATGGGACATGTTTTCTGGAAAAGATAATAAAAAATGCGCATTTACATTTAAAAGAAAAAGGGTTTCTTGTAATTGAAGCAGGCTACAAGCATAAAAAGCCCATTAACAGTATTCTTGAAAAAACAGGCAAATATGAGATTATAGAATATATTCGCGATTACGGAGGCAATTTTAGAGGGGTAGTTCTTAAGAAAAAAAATCATGGATAAATTCACAATACATAAGTCAACTCTTTCCGGAGAGATTGCAGTGAGCGGCTCAAAAAATGCCGCGCTTCCCATAATAGCCGCAACTATTCTTACCGATGAAGACTGCATTCTTCACAATGTCCCTAATCTTATGGACATAAGGACAATGGTAAAAATCCTGGAAGGGCTTGGTAAGCAGATTACTTTTGAAAAT
>JAQVOZ010000086.1 GCA_028702365.1 Candidatus Omnitrophota bacterium
AAGCCTGCATTCAAAAGCAGCCAGCATATCTTTGGAAATAATTGACCGTAACAGCAGTTTCTCTGCAGCGCAAATCAAAAATTTTGTTCTATCTGCATCAGGCCCTGCAACGTCGGATTTGCAGCCATATTTACAGGAGAAATTGGACGTAATGATAGCCGAGGCAAAAGAAATCAGCCAGGCCAGCGAAAAAGACTTAGAAGGCGTTGCCAAATTTCGCCAGTGGTTTTATGGAAATATAGGTAATATTCCGGCTGCTGATAAAAATGAATTATTGAAAAGATTGTTAAATTCTTCGGCCTTTACGAAATGCGTTCCGGAGGTGCGCGCTAAACTGTCGCACGCGATAAAGTCATTCTTTATCATGGCACGGTTAAAAGGCGAAAAAATATGCATTACCCAAAAAGATTACAAGCGGCTTTGGGAGATATACGATGCCCAAAGGCTTTTTATTGGAAAATATAACCTTTTGGAATGTATTGCAGCAGCCATAAAAAGCAGGGCGGTAGAAATATCCGGCAATCCGGATAAAAGAAAAGCACTAGAAATTGCCAAAGTACGCTTTGAAAATTATTTGAATTCCCTGGATTTAGAAAAACTAGGAGCGCAGCATTTTACAACCAACCATCCTTGGGTTAACTTTGTTCATATAGCGGGAAAGCCCTTTGCGGGTATTGCCGTTAGTAAAATAAGCACTGTTCAGGAAGGAACAGAACTTCATTTAGGGCTTTTAAAATTTCTAGAACCAATCTGCCGGAAAACAGAAAACAGGCATACCCGTCAGGCTCTTAGCCGCATAATTTTATCCAAATTAAAACTGAATATGCCTAAAGCCATAGGGACAAGGGAAGAAGCGTTGGACGCTATATTTGGCAATGAAACCAATGCTCGCAGTTTTCTTAAAACAGTGACGCTTTTAAGATATGTTTATCCTTATAAGCTTACTTTGCGTCAGGAAAAGTTTCTTCCTCCGCTTGAATTTGCAGGAGAAGACGGCGCAGTTTTTAAAATAGGGCCGCAATTATACCTATGCCCCATTACTGAATCTTTCCGTCGTCATATAATTTTATCGAAAGATAACGCCGGAAATATCAAATTCGCCCTGGAAATTATAATTCCTGGCCAACTGCCGGACAGGAGAGAAGTCGGGGCTTTGAACCGCGAAACTATTGCCAAAGAATTTTTAAATGCTTTTTCCGATAAAGAATATTGCGTAAGGCCTATTCGGACAATTGAGCTTGCTGATGGGGCATATGAACTTTATGACGAAAAAGTGGAGTTTGGCCGTTCCTGCCGGTTCTTTGTTCTGGCGTTTGAATATGAAGATGGAAATCGGCTGGATTTTATTTCGCCTCAGGCATTCAAAGATATAGCTAAAAAACTGAATATGAAAGTTGCAAGGCTCTGCCATTTTTTAATAGAACAGGCAGCTGAGCTTACGGCAGCGTCCCACTTTTTGGGCTACATAGGAGATCAGGGCTATGCCGGCACAGACCAGCATGTAGACAATATGCGCCTCATAGTGAGAAAAAATGGCGGGGTTATTCTAAAATTAGTGGGTGATTTCGGACTTTTCCGTAAGCTTTCCCATGATGAGGATGCAAAAAAGATGCAACAACGAGAATGTAACACCATAGCGAGAGGCAATAAAAAATATTTACCCGGATTAATTTCCGTATTCAATTCTTTTACCGCGGACAGCGTGGTATCGGCGTTTAATAAAAGTTACAAAACAGCTTTATCAAGAATGGGTGGTTTCAATGGGATTACCGGAAAAATCCAGGGCAAGCAAAGAGAATTGCCTGTTGCCGCAATGGCCAGCTCAGCAGGCGTAACAGTGCCTAAGCCACCGCAAAACAGGTTTGCTTATTCTTACGAAAATTTAAGTGCCGCCCAGGCGTTGGCTCTTTTTCCGGTTAAAAATATACTTAAGTTTCATCCCGAATGGCAAAGCAGGCTTTACGTAGAAGCTGCCATATCGCACCGTCCGCTTTTAGAAGAGCATCAAGCCAGTGCGTATGCTGCTTTGATACGAAAGGAATGCAACGTTGCGGTTACTAAAAGCGACTTTATGAACGACGAGGGGCGATTCAGGACATTTACCTTGTGGCTTTCTAAAGACGCAAATACATTTCAGGATGTTGAGCTGGCCTATCTTTCTTTATGTAGAAAAGGAGAGAATATGCTGTTTAGAATATATTTGGTCCCTTTTCTTCGAAGAGGCGCAGAGATACGGGGTATTGCAACTGCCTGGCATAATGAAATTTTAGTTCCATATTTTAAGAACTTGGGCATAAAACGCTACGTTAGTTATTGGAACTGTAGCGATGTCAACAGGGCTTATCAGGGATTTTTCGGAAAAATGAACTTTAAGATAGTACGCTTTGAAAAATATGTGCGCCACGCAGGCATTGTTTTATATTATGCGGCATACAGGGACTTGTTTGCTCATAATTATCGGGCCGTTAGAGATAAAGCCGCTACCGCAGTTAAGGGCATTAAACACATGAGTCCGGATGAAGTAAATATTACCGCAAAAACCGCCAGCTCATCGAGCCAAAGGTCGGTCCGGAGTTATTTCTATTTGCCGCAGGATGCCGAAACGCAATTGGAAAAATACAAAGCGCAAAAAGGCAGGATACGCGCACCTAAGCCCCAGGAAAAAATATACATTGATGCGGCACTTTCCGCAGCGCTTGTTTTTTTACAGAAGCAGTATGCTAAAAATACATACTCTCAAGCGCCGCCCGCAGAAGTTATTGATACCGATACTATAACCTTTGGGGTATGTTTTGACGGAAAAACTATCCACATAGAAACCCCGGTTATCAGCAATAAACCGCTTTATAATTTATCTGCTATTTTCGTGTACCTGCTTGCAAACAATTTCGCCCAAGCCAAATTCGAATTGTTTGAAGTTTTTAGAAATTCAAAATCCAGCTCTTCAGGCTCAAGCTGGCCCCGTACGGAAAAAGCGCTGTCAACGGCAGCGTTAAAGACGGGAGTTTATTTTAAAGACGAAAAGCAGGGAATAGAATTTTTAAAAGAAATAGTATACGCTTTATTGGCAGGAAACGATAATAATTTAATCCATATTATTATATCTGCGGACAAGCAGGCCGAACCAATTCCTGATATTTTATCAGATAGAGATATTCGCAGCCGGAAGATTGTAATAAGAAAATTTTCCGTTGCCGCAGAGCTTCATAGATATGGAGAGGCTATAAAAAATGAAGCATTCGCCGTAATTGAAATCTTATTTATAACCCCCGGCCCGGGCAGAATGCACATAAAGGTTAATTTATCTTCTGCGGCCTCAAATTCCTTCAATGCTTACGTATATGGTAAGGCCAGCTCGTCCAATGCAAGTAACGCGCCTTATTTTGATATATCGGCATCAAAGCTGGAGGGTGTACTTTTTCCTATTTCTAGAATTAAAAAAGTCTTAGCTGAAATAGGCGAAGACACGGATGTTTATTGCAGTCCCAGTGAAATAGCCAAAGATAGAATTCTACTTTATCTGCGTAACAAAAAAGATATAGTTGCGCGGTTATCAATGAAGATTATGAGAGAGCTTGCTCTGACAAGCCGCGAAGTTGAATTTCCTTTTGAATCTCTTCTTGCCAACAAGGATACTTATTGCGAGAGAATGCCGCGTAGCCCCCTGCGAATATACAAAAAAATTAACTCCGTTGCATGCATTGATTATTTTGAGTTGGCAGGAAGGCTGCAGCATAAAACAGTAGATGGGAAAAAAATAGGGCAGTGGTGGTACGATGATTACCTTGAACCTTATCTAGTTAAGTGCGGTTTTCCTGTACTAGCTATTCAGGGGAATTGCCTTCGCATTGAATATATAAAAAAGTTTTTTTCAAGCAGGGGCTTTGAAGGGTTCCCATTTTTGCGTATGGACCGAGGTAACCATGTTTATCTTGGGGTTAAAAAAATAAATAGTAATTTACCATCGTCCGACGCCGGCGCTTTGACAGCAGGGCATAAAAACCCATCTGGCCGCGCCAGCTCATCGGCGGCAGATGTTCCAGAATCAAAGCCAAACCCCGCGAAGATAGTTACAGAAATAACAGATGCTAATTTTTGGGAGTTTTTAAAAGACAAAACAGTTGCGGTATACGTCGGTTCAAAATCCTGCCATCCATGCGTATTGTATTATCCTGTTTTCAAAGGCATTGCGCGGATTTATGCAAATAAAGACAGTGCCGTTAAGTTTGCTAAGTTTACCCTGCCGTTTACTCATAGCGAATTTCGATGGATATATCTAAGAGATAATATGACAATCCCAAAGACCCTTCTGATTGTGAATGGTTATCTTAAGGAGGAGTTGGTAGGGAAAGTTTCCGCTGAAACATTGATTAAATTTATCGATGATAATATTCCTACTGTCGGCGGTGTTTCGGCGGGTAACGTTCGGAAAACCACCAGCTCTTCGGTTTCTTCCGCAAGAAAATCAAAAAACATTTTTAAAACAGGCCTGCATATTTTTAAAATTATATATTTACCCGTCTTATTCACTGTCGCAATGATATTTTTTCGCTATGAGTATGTTGCGCTTGTTTCCGGTTCTTTTATTCTTGCGCTTTTAGTAAAAGGTGCAATAGGCGCAACAACCGGTTTTATGGGTGAATATGTCGGCCAGTCGATTAAGAACGAAAGAAACTGGGAAAAAATCGGATATTGGACATTGGCCCGTTTCATCCTTACCGGAGGATTGACGTATAGCGTATTTTATCCGTTGGTTTCAATTATAACCGGCAGCGCCTTGATAAAAGTTCTTCTTGACCTCGGGCCTTACACCATATTGTTTACTTACCTTATGATATTTACCGGAAATTTAATTGAAAGCCGTTGCGGGGCTAATAACAAAAACGGATTGAGCCTGCCGGATAAAATAAAATACCTGATTTTCTACTATCCTATCCAGGCAGCGTATTGGTCAATTATTTTATATATTGCCTGGGCATATTGGCCGCAATGGATTGTAATTTTCTCTTCTGTTGCTTCGGGGTATTCCACAATTTTACAGATAAGTTTGCTTAAGTGGTGGATACATATGCCGGAAGAAAAAAGGGAGCGCTATCTTAGATCGTATGTTAACCCAATATGGAAAACTTCCGTTTGCCTCCGCGAAAAATTTATCCCAAGAAAAGTTTTTAGAAAATTTATTTATAAACAAAATTCCGGCATTACGAAAACAAAGTATAAAAACCCATCTGGCCGCGCCAGCTCGACAACAAATCCATTTGATAACAAAACAAAATCTCCAGCAGTTGTATTACTTAAAGATTGGAATAAAGCATACGCAGTTGTAAAACGAGCCCCGATAATTTATTTTCCGGAATTTATAAAAAATTTCCAGGCGCAAAACGAAGGATTTGTTTTCCGCGGTTTTGGCGAAGACGGGTTTAGAAAATCCGCACAGGAAAAAAAGGTTGGCGGAAATAATCCTCAAGACGGCATAGACTGGGGAGGCCCCATTACCGCTCTTGACTGGGCAACGTATGGCCCGATATCAAAAGGCGGGCATATCGGCATTATTTTTGGCATAAGCCGGGCCACACGCATAAGAAACTGGCTGCCTAACCAAGGTAAATATAAACCTGTTCCTTTTTCCGAGGTAGACAAAGCCTGGCTTGTTCTTATAGATGAAGAATGCGAGCGCCGAGGAAATTATTTTATACGTTTGGCTGAAGTGCAGTTGACGGAGCAACAACATTCAAACGAAGAATCTCTGGCCGCGGCCGGAGCATCGTCAGCTAGTATCTATAAAAGCGATATACTTAAAGACCAGATTGTGGTGCGGGCCAATAATGTCAGGAGAAAAAAACCCGGTGAAATACTTATTGCTGTGCGTACCCTTAAAGATTTAGACAAGCAGGCGCAGGCTGCGGTTATTGAGGATTTTGAAAAGCAATGGCCGCGCATACCATATCCGGGAATTGAACACGATGGCGCGTTGAGAGATGTTGTTGCAGTTTTAAAAAATCCAGCGCACAGGGTCGTGCCCCAAGGAGCTTTGTGGCAGCCATTTTTAGCCATAAGCCAAGGTAACGCCAGCTATGCAGGCAAATGGTATGTTGAAGGGATTGTTGAGGCGCTTTTATATAAAGATCATGCGGAGATTATTTGTTGGGAGATACGTCCGGATAATCGCCGTGGAGCAGCAAGCCGCCTTAAAGATGTGGTCCGGCAGCTTTTTTTTCACGTGCTTAACCGCTTAACCGACCAATATCCCTGGGATGTGCGTATAAGCCTTGTTGG
>JAQVOZ010000087.1 GCA_028702365.1 Candidatus Omnitrophota bacterium
CTTGCATGATGGAATGAATCTCGTGGCTAAGGAATATATTGCAGCAAAAAACAAGCTTAACGGAATGCTTCTCTTAAGTAAATTTACAGGCGCTGCCAGGGAATTGCCGGAAGCTATCCAAATAAATCCTTATTCGATTGAAGAGTTTGCAGACAATATAAAGCTTGCGATAGAAATGCCGGGAGAAGAAAAAAATAAACGCATGGAAAAAATGCGTAATACCATAAAGGAAAACAATATCTACCGCTGGGCGGCAAATATCATAATTGAATTGACCGGCCTTAAAAAATAATATAAATAAAGCTTTAATGCGTTACTTGTTTTCCAACTTGAGCGAAATAGAAAAGATAATTAGTAACTCAACGATTTTTCTTCTGCTTGATTACGATGGGACCCTAACTAGAATCAGGAAAGCTCCAGAGAAAGCACTTATTAATCCGCGGACAAAAAACCTTCTAAATGATATTTCAAAAAACGGAAAAATAAAACTGGCAGTAATAAGCGGCAGGGCTTTACCAGACATTAAAAGCAAAATAAGTTTAAGCAATATTATTTATTCCGGAAATCACGGCCTTGAAATTTCCGGGCCAAAAATTAAATTTAAGATGTTTGTACCAAAAGAATCCCGCAAAACCATAGGGGATGTTAGAAGACAGCTAAAAAGAAAGTTTTCTTCAATTAACGGTGTTATTATAGAAGATAAGGGTTTTGGCGTGGCATTGCATTTCAGGCAGGTTTATAAAAGGCAGATTCCATCAGTAAAGGCTATTTTTAATAGAATTACCGGACCGTATTTGTCCGGAAATAAAATTATGATAAAACCAGGGAAAATGGTTTTTGACGTAAGGCCGGCGATTTCCTGGGACAAGGGGAAGGCAGTTTTAATGCTTCTTAAACTAAAGAAGCGCCTATGCGGCAAAAAAACAATTTTACCTGTTTATATCGGCGATGATAAAACGGACGAAGATGCCTTTTCGGCGCTAAAATCTAAAGGTATTACTGTTTTTGTCGGCAAAAAGAAAAAAACTAACGCAAAGTATTACCTTAATAATACGGGCGAAGTTTTGAAATTCCTGAGGTTTATCCTGGATGTAAAAAAAGGAAAGCTATATGCCTGATTTGATGAAGGACGCCCAGCCGTTTAAATTCTATACAAGGTTGCATCTAACGGAGTTAACCGGCTTGCGTGCTTCAAATTTAAGCCAGCTGCTTAAGCTTATAAAGAAGGTTCCTGGTTCGTGCATTTACCACCATACTCACAGGTTTCTTCAGCAGCATCAATACCTTTCTCCTGAACCGCCCAATGATTTTGCATACTGGGTCAGCGAAATTTTGGGCGAAGCTGCTTTGGGGGAGGAACTCGCAAGCATAGATACCATACGGTTCAATACGATACGTGCATTGCGCGAAGAAATCATTGAAACAATAGAATATTATATAAAAAATAATTTTTTCGCAAGGCTTAAATTTTCTTCCGAAGGCGAGGAATTTCATTTTATGAAATCGGTGAGCTTTATTTCACCCACAAAGTATATCGCTTATAATTTATCGGATTTCGCAGAGATACTTAAGAAGGTAACCATTGATTCGATATATTTTCATATTTTTGAAGCAAGGCTGCGCCTCGAAAAACCAGCCAATGATTTTTCCTGCTGGATTGAGACTTCTTTAGGCATAAAAGAACTGGCAGGCAGGATAGCCAATTTAGACCCTTACACTTATACGCTGGATGATTTACGCCAGGTATTAATAAATGTAATTGAAAATTATGTGAGAAATAAAAATTAACATGGCAAACATAAAAGATTATATTCCGATAGCAGGGGAGTCGACAATTGAGGATTTACAGCTAATTGCCGGGCACTTAAAGGGCAAGGTCATACAGAATGTAAATTCAACATCTCTTGGCGGGGGCGTGGCGGAAATACTAAACAGAATGGTTCCGCTGCTTCGCGAACTGGGCGTAGATACGCATTGGGACCAGATAAAGGGAGAAGAAGCTTTCTTTGAAGTAACAAAAAAGTTTCATAATGCATTGCATGGGCGGCCGCAGGAAATAAGCAAGCGCGACTTCAATCTCTTTATGGACATAAGCAATTGGAATATAAAAAATATGAATACCTACGGCGATATTGTTTTTATACACGATCCCCAGCCGATTGCTTTGGTTAAAAAAAGAAAGAAAAACAAATGGCTGTGGCGCTGTCATGTTGATGTTTCTAACCCTGATAGGCGCGTGTGGCGTTTTCTTATGAATTTTATACTCAATTACGATTCTGCCGTATTCTCTTCTCCTAATTTCTCCCGCAGGCTGCCTATACGGCAATTTCTGATTCCGCCTTCAATAGACCCTCTTAGCGACAAGAACAAAGAATTACCGCAGGAAGTTATAACGTCTGTTTTGGCAAAATATAATGTGCCGGACGACAAACCGATAGTTACCCAAATATCAAGGTTTGACCCGCTCAAAGACCCCATAGGCGTTATTGAAGCTTATAAATTAGTAAAAAAATATATAGATTGCACTTTAGTGCTTGCCGGCGGTACTGCCTCGGATGATCCTGAAGGCGTGAGAGTGCTTGAAGAAGTGAGAAAATGTGCTGCGGACGATAAAGACATACATGTATTGTTGCTCCCTCATAGCGATATCGAAGTTAATGCTTTACAGAGAGCGTCAACGGTTATTGTGCAAAAATCCTTAAGAGAAGGGTTTGGCCTTACGGTTGCTGAGGCATTATGGAAGGCGAAACCTGTTGTTGCCTCGCACACAGGAGGCATTCCTTTACAAATAAAGCATAAATATTCAGGGCTTCTTTGCCGTTCGATAGAAGGAGCGGCTTTTTCCATAAAACAGCTTCTAAATAGCCCGCGTTACGCCAAAAGGCTTGGCGAAAATGGCAGGGAGCATATAAAAAATAATTTTCTGCTCACGCGGCATCTACGAGACTATATGTTGTTGTTTCTTTCCGTATATCACAAAGAAGATGTTGTCTATCTTTAATTTTTTAATAAAAAAATCATTGCTTCTATTTACAATCAATAGCTTTTTGATATAATTTTTTTAGACACGAATTTTAACTAATCAGGAGACAAATTATTACGAATAAATCCGTTTCCATTCGTAGCCATTTGTTTTTAATTCGTGGTAATTAGCGTATTGAAAGATGAGACAAAAATGGACTTCTAAAATTGGGATTATTCTTGCTGTCGCGGGTTCTGCTGTCGGCCTTGGAAATTTTTTAAGGTTTCCTTCCCAGGCAGCGCAAAATGGCGGCGGCGCATTCATGATACCATACTTTGTTTCGCTTTTTCTTCTAGGCATACCGCTTATATGGATTGAATGGGCTATAGGCAGATACGGCGGATTATTCGGCCATGGTACAGCACCTCTGATTTTTAACCGGCTTTGGAAACACCGCGCTTCAAAATATTTCGGCGCAATAGGCGTATTTGGCCCACTTGCAATATTCATCTATTATATTTATATCGAAAGCTGGCTTCTGGGTTATGCTTTTTATTCCCTTAAAGGCACGTGCACGCATCTTTCTAATCAGGCGGGTGCAGTTGATTTTTTACATAAATACCAGGGAATAAGCTCAAAAGATATTTTTCTTGTCACATATCTTTTCTTTGTCCTTACTTTTATTGTAAATTTTACAATTATCTATAAGGGTGTAAAAGGAGGAATTGAAAGATTGTGCAAACTGGCGCTGCCGCTTCTTTTTATTTTTGCAATTGTCATTGCAATAAGAGTGATTACGCTTGGAGCGCCTGTTGCCGGACACCCCGACTGGAACATATCAAACGGGTTTGGTTTTTTATGGAATCCTGATTTTAAGGCCCTCTTAAATGCAAAGGTTTGGCTTGCTGCTGCCGGGCAGATTCTTTTTACTTTAAGCGTTGGCATAGGCGTTATCATAACATATGCCAGTTACCTTTCTAAGGGCGATGATATAATTTTATCGGGGCTGACGGCTTCTTCCCTGAACGAGTTTGCCGAAGTTATCCTGGGAGGTTCAATTATTATACCTCTTGCATTTGCATTTTTTGGCGGCGCAGGCGCAACTGAAATAGCTCAAAGCGGAAGTTTCAATATAGGGTTTGTTTCCATGCCGCTTATTTTTACAAAAATAAATTATGGAATGGTATTCTCTTTTATGTGGTTCTTTCTTTTGTTCCTGGCAGGCCTTACTTCAAGCATATCGCTACTTGAGCCGGCAGTTGCTTTTTTGAGCGATGACTTGGGTATTTCGCGCAAAAAAGCTGTTTCTATTTTGGGGGTAATTAGTTTTTTAATCTGCCAGTTTCCGATATTTTTTCTGGCGCGTGGAGTAGTTGATGAAATTGATTTCTGGGCCGGCTCTTTTTTCCTTATAGTTTTTGCTTTGGCTGAATGTATATTGTTTGTCTGGATTTTCGGAATAGACAAAGCCTGGAATGAAATGCATCACGGAGCAGAACTTAATATTCCGCGCTTCTATAAATTTATTATAAAATATATTACGCCTTTATTTTTGATTTTTGTGCTGGGATTTTGGCTTTTTCAGCAGGCAGTGCCGACCTTTTTACTTAAAGGTGTAGCCCGCGAGAATATCCCTTATATTTTAGCTACGCGCCTGGGGTTCGTGATGCTTTTTATAGTCATAGCTATACTGGTGCGCAAAGCGCATAAAAAACATTTTCAAGTAAAAGAATGACAATAGCAGGCTGGATTTTTTTAATAGTTTCGTGGGGGGCAATATTGTGGCTTATGATTTTTTGCATTTACAGGGCTTTTAAAGAGCCCTATAAAGACCTTTGACCCCTTAATTTTGTTGGCCTATTTAAGCGATAATATGGCAAAATTGCATCAAGGGAGGTTTGGCAAATGTTTAAAAAAAAGCGCGTCTTTTTTGCTTTTTTTTTGCTAGTTTTCATTGCTTCGTTCTGCCTTTATTTCATCTACACAGAAACCGCTTCTTGTGCGCAGAGCTATAAATCTTTTACGGCTCTTGAGAATAAGATTAAAATTATCTCAAAGAAGTTTAGCGGAGATTATTCCTATATTATTAAAAATATCGAGAAGCCTTTCTGTGAAATATCGCGCAATGAAGATAAAATGTTTCCTGCGGCCAGCGTTATAAAGTTACCCATAGCTGCGGTTGCTTTTAAAGCGGCCAAGGAAGGGAAAGTTTCGCTTTCCCAAAAATTTAAAATCTCCTCAAAGGATATCGCCAGCGGTTCAGGGATAATAAAAACAATGCCCGCACCTGTGGTTTTAACTCTTGAGGAAATTATCGAAATAATGATTGCAAACAGCGACAATACTGCAACTAATAAGATTATCGATATTCTGGGCTATCAATATCTGAATAAGGGGTTTAGGGAGCTTGGTTTAAAAAGAACTGTTCTGAAGCGCAAAATGATGGATTTTTCAGGAAGAAAACGCGGAGTTGAAAACTACACAAGTGCTTCCGACATAGTTTTTCTTCTGGAAGAAATTTACAATGGGGATCTCGTAGATAAAGGTTCATCCCGACTGATGCTTTCTTTTTTAAGCAAACAAAAGATTAATGACCGTATTCCGCGGTATCTGCCTAAAAACATAAAAGTTGCCCACAAAACCGGCCTTGAGAGAGGTGTTGTGCATGATGCCGGTATTATTTTTTCCTCAAAAGGAGATTGCGTGGTGTGTGTTTTTACCAAAAGAGTGAAGGATTATAGTAAAGCAAAGAAATTCATAGCCCGCCTTTCTCTGGCAACCTATGATAACTTGCGCGCGCAATAAATACTGCCTGTTTCTTTGGGGTTCAATGGTTTTGGCGCTTTAAGCAGATAATTGCATGAGACCCCCCCCGGGCTTGCCTGCTTACAAAAACAACGAATATGCACTTCTTTGTCCTGTCATAATCAGGCTTGCTTTTATTTTTATTGTCGGTAAAATAAATGAAGCTGATACTGCCATTTTATAAAAAGGCAGTATCAAGTTGAATTTACCCAGCACTAATTTTTGAAAGCATGTTTGAAAAGCCAAAAAGATTTGTTTTTTATATAAATCCTTGGTGCGTAAGCACAATGGTGTTATAAAAATTAGTGCTGGGTTAAATTCGCACTATCATTTTTTCTGCGCCCTGCCGCTCGTAGCGGCGAGGCTTTAAAAAATGATGTGCTCATTAAAGAGGTATAAAAAATGAAAGACGTTGTCAATGAAATTCTTAAAGAGGAAG
>JAQVOZ010000088.1 GCA_028702365.1 Candidatus Omnitrophota bacterium
CTGTAAAATCCATAGAAGAAGGTGTAGGCAAGGCTCACATAGTAGATGCTAAAATACCTCACGCCATACTTCTTGAGATATTTACCAACGAAGGAATTGGAACGGAAATTATAAAATAAGGTAAAAACTAAAAAATGAAGGCAGAAGATACAAAAAAGTTGTTTAGCGATTATTCTCTTAATACTTACAAAAGAGTAGGGCCTGTTTTTGTGAAAGGCAAAGGCAGTTTCCTTTGGGATAATGAAGGAAAGAAATACCTGGATTTATTTCCCGGATGGGGTGTTTCAATTTTGGGGCATTGCCATCCGCAGATTGTAAAGGCTATAAAAGAGCAGTCGGCAAAACTTATACATTTGCCGAATAACCTTTTTCAGGAAGAGCAGGCCCTGGCAGCCAGGGAAATAATAAAGAATTCCTTTCCGGGAAAAGTATTTTTTGCTAACTCAGGCGCAGAAGCAATTGAGGCAGCAATAAAATTAACCAGGCTTTACGGAAATAAAAGCGGCCGCTACGAGGTAATTACAATGAAGAACTCTTTTCATGGAAGAACTTTTGGCGCGCTTTCTGCAACGGGCCAGGCTAAATATAAAGACCCTTTCCGGCCGATATTGCCGGAATTTAAAGAAGCAGTGTTCAACGATTTTGAAAGTTTTAAATCGCAGGTAAATGAAAAAACCATTGCGGTCATTTTGGAGCTTATCCAGGGCGAAGGAGGCGTGAATATTGCCTCAAAAGAATACGTTACGAAACTAAAAGAATTCTGCAAAGAGCATGATCTACTTTTTATAGCGGACGAGGTTCAAACCGGAATGGGAAGGACTGGTAAGTTGTTTTGTTACCAGAATTACGGAATTACTCCCGATGCCTTAGTTTTATCCAAAGGCCTTGGAGCAGGGGTTCCGGTTTCGGCATTTGTCGTAAAAAATGAAATTGCTGACTTATTCAAGCCCGGGCTTCATGCTTCAACCTTCGGAGGTTCGCCGCTTATAACCAGCGTAACGCTTGAAGTTTTCAAGGTTATAAAAAAAGAAAAAATCCTGAATAATGCAGAGAGGTTAGGCGATTATTTACTTAAAAAACTGATTAAATTAAAAGATAAATTCGAATTTATTAAAGAAGTGCGGGGCGTGGGGCTTATGACGGGGATTGAATTAAGCATTGATTCGTTTCCCATATTTTTGAAAGCTATAGAGAAAGGCCTGATTATAAATTCAACGCATCAGACAGTTCTAAGAATCATGCCGGCGCTTAACGTTAAAAAGGAAGAACTGGACAGGGGGCTTAAAATTTTAGAGGAAGTTTTAAGCGCCATAGGCGGACAAAATGGTTAAACATTTTTTATCATTAAGAGATTTTTCAAAAGAAGAAACCAACAAACTTATCGACTTGGCTTTGGATATTAAAAAAAATCCTTCCAAATACAGCCAGGTTTTATCCGGAAAATGTGTTGGGCTTTTCTTTGAAAAGCCGTCCCTGCGGACAAAAGCTGCTTTTTATATCGGCGCGCTTCAGCTTGGCGGCCAGGCTATTTATTATTCTCCCGATGAGGTTCAGCTGGGGCTACGTGAAAAAATTGCTGACGTTGCAAGAACCGCCTCACAGTTTATGGATGTTGCGGTGCTTAGGACCTATTCGCACGAAAAAGTTTTAGAGTTTGCTGACTTTTCTGCAATACCGGTTATTAATGCATTAAGCGATCTTTTGCATCCTTCGCAGATACTCGGCGATTTAATCACAATGAGGGAATTAAAAGGTGGTATAGAAAATTTAAAAGTAGCTTATATCGGCGATGCCAATAATGTTTGCAATTCTTTGATGGATGCTTTTGCTATTATGGGAGGAATCCTGTATATCGCAGCCCCCAAAGGCTATCAGCCGGAGAAAAGGATGCTGGATAAAACAAAAAGTTATTGCATAAAGAGCGGTGCAAAAATTACCATAACAGCTTCCGTCAAAGAAGCGGCTCAAATGAGCGATGTTGTATATACCGACGTCTGGGTTTCTATGGGCCAGGAAAAAGAAAGGGCAAAAAGAAAAAAGATTTTTAAGAACTTTCAAATAAATGACCAGCTTCTTAAGCTTGCAAAGAAAGATTGTCTGGTTATGCATTGTTTGCCTGCGCACAGGGGCGAAGAAATAACCGACAGCGTTATGGAGAGCAAAAATTCAGTCGTATTTTTGCAGGCAGAAAACAGGCTTTACGCTGCCAAGGCAATTTTGACTTACGTTTTCGGTAAAAGTTAACAGGCAAGTATAATAGAAATTAACCAGCCAAAAAGAGGTAAATATGAAGAAAATAATTTTAGCATATTCAGGCGGGCTTGATACGTCCTGCTGCATCCAATGGCTTAAAGATAAAGGTTTTGACGTAGTGTGTTTTTCCGCAAATTTAGGAAGCGAATTCTCTCCGGCGGATTTAAAAAAACGGGCAATTAAAAGCGGCGCTTCTAAAATCTACATAAAAGATTTAAGGGAAGAATTTGCGAAGGATTATATATTAAAATGGCTTAAGGCAGGCGCTTTGTATGAAGGAAAATATGTTCTAAGCACAAGTTTAGGCAGGCCATTGATTGCAAAACATCTGGTTGATATCGCAAAGAAAGAAAAAGCCCAGTTTGTTGCGCATGGCTGTACCGGAAAAGGAAATGACCAGGTAAGATTTGAGGTAACTTGCGCTATCCTTGCGCCGCAGATTGAAACAATTGCGCCCTTAAGGGAATGGGAGCTTTCTTCGCGGGAAGAAGAAATAGAATACGCAAAAGAAAATAATATCCCCATAAAAACAACAAAAGGAAAAGTTTATAGTATAGATAAGAATATCTGGGGAGTGAGTGTTGAGGGTGGAATCTTGGAGGATTTGTCGAATGAGCCGCCGCAAAATTCATATTATTTTGTTAAGCCGCTCAATAAGGCGTTGAATAAGGAAGTTTACGTTGAGCTTGATTTTGATTGTGGCGTGCCTGTCAAATTAAACGGCAAAGCGTATGGTTTGGTTAGTTTAGTTGAAAAATTAAACAAAATCGGGGCTAGCTGTGGAATTGGCAGAAGCGATTGTATTGAAGACAGGGTTGTTGGCATAAAATCAAGGGAGATATACGAAGCGCCTGCGGCATGGATTTTGCATACCGCGCATAAAGAATTGGAAGCCGTGACTTTGGATAAGGAAATTTTAGCTTTCAAGGAAACAATCGGCCAAAAATATTCGCAAATCGTTTACCAGGGCCTTTGGTTTACTGCTTTAAGGCAGGCGTTTGATGCGTTTATCGATGAAACTCAAAAGTATGTTACAGGTAAAATCGTGCTTAAGCTGTATAAGGGAAATATCGTTATAGCAAAAAGAATATCCAAAAACAGTTTATACAAAAAAGCATTTGCAACGTATGGAGAGGGCGATAAATTCGACCGGACCATGGCAGAAGGATTTATAAAGATACTGGCAATGCCGTATCAGAGATAGGAGAGAAAAAATGGCGAAAAAATTGTGGGGTGGAAGATTTAGCAAAAAGATTGATCCTTTAGTTGAGGAATTTTCTAAATCCATAAGCTATGATTATAAGCTTGCCAGATATGATGTTTTGGGCTCATTGTCGCATGTGGAAATATTGAAGAAGGCCGGCTACTTAACGCCCGAGGAAACAAAAAAAATATCGCAAGCTTTAGATTCAATTTATAAAAGCATAGAGGCTAAAACTTTTAAGTCCGATGAAAACAGTGAAGATATACATACAGATATTCAAAATAAATTGTACGAAAAGATAGGTGATTTAGCATTGAAGCTGCATACTGCACGGTCGAGAAACGATCAGGTTGTATTTGCAACCAAATTATATTGTAAAAACTCAATTTTGAGTCTGCAGGAAAATATTGTTTTGCTGATGAAAGCTATTTTGGGGCTATCCTCAGGCAATAAAAATATTATATTGCCTGGTTTTACGCATATGCAACATGCACAGCCAGTATATCTAAAAGATTATCTTGGTGCCTATGCGGAAATGCTTGTTAGAGATAAAAAAAGATTGGAATATGTTTCTGAGCATATAGAAATAACAATGGGTGCGGGAGCTTTGGCCGGAACCCCCATATATGCGGATAAATATGAGATAGAGGCTAGCGAGCTTGTAAAAAAATGGAAAATCGGAGGTATTTCGAATTTAAAAGCGCCCGTTAATTCTTTAGACGCGGTAAGCGACAGAGATTTTGTAATTGAAATTATTTCTGCGTTATCTATTTTGGCTATGCATCTATCAAGATTAGCAGAGGATTTAATCATTTGGTCGACTAAGGAGTTCGATTTTATTGAGATAGACGAGGCATTCTGCACCGGCAGTTCCCTTATGCCACAAAAGAAAAATGCTGACGCTTTGGAATTGATAAGAGGCTGCGCGGGTAGATTGTATGGCAACTTAGTTTCCGTTTTAACAATGATGAAAGGCCTGCCGTTGGCCTATAACCGGGATATGCAACTGGACAAAGAGCCATTATTTAATTCATTTGAAATAATTTCTAAGGAATTAAAAATATTAAGCGGGTTAGTCAAAACTCTTAAGTTCAATAAAGAAAAAATAAAAGAGTATTTGAAAGATGAATCGCTTTATGCAACTGATCTGGTTTATTATCTTGTAGGCAAGAAAATAGCGTTTAAGGAAGCGCATACTATAGTTGGAAAGCTGGTTAAATATTCTATTGATAATTCAATCAACATAAAGGATATGCCTGAAAATTCCTTGAAGAAATTTTGCGATAAATTCGTAAAGGCTGAAATCGTCAAGTTGTTCGACCCCAAGGTTTCGGTTGAATCAAAAAAGTCTATCCAAAGAACTGGTAAATAAGTAGTTCTTCTAACCAGAGTTTGTATGCACGAATTTAAATATAAAAATAACCGGCTTTACTGCGAAGGCGTTTCTGTTGAGGCGTTAGCTAAAAAATTTGGCACGCCCCTTTATGTATATAGTCATGCTACTTTACTTGACCATTACCATAAGCTAAAAACAGCTTTTAGGGAGATTTCCCCGCTTATATGTTATTCGGTAAAAGCTAATTCCAATCTCTCGATATTAAAAGTTTTAGTGGGCGCAGGCTGTGGGCTTGATATTGTTTCAGGAGGGGAGCTTTTTCGCGCAATAAAAGCAGGTTGCCCCGCTAATAAAATAGTTTATGCCTCTGTCGGTAAGACTGACGGAGAAATCAGGGTTTCCATAAAAAGAGGTATTTTGTTTTTTAATGTTGAGTCAATTGCTGAATTGGAGAACATAAATAGAATTGCCAAGATTTTCAATAAGACCGTTAATATTGCAATAAGAATAAATCCCGATGTTGAGCCAAAAACCCATAAATTTATTACTACCGGAAAACTTACCAATAAATTCGGTATAGACTTTAAAAGTGCCTATGAAATTATTATTCAGCGCTATAGGTTTACAAATTTAAATATCTGCGGATTGCATATACATATAGGTTCGCAGATAACCGAGCCCAGCCCGTATGTTGCGGCAATACTTAAAGTGACTTCTTTTGTAAATAAACTAAAGGCGCAGGGCATTTCGCTTAAATATCTTAATATCGGCGGCGGTTTGGGTATCATTTACAATAATGAGAATCCTCAGACAGCGGAAAAATTTGCGCAGAAAATTTTACCACTGCTTAAAAATACCGGGCTTAAAATTATAATGGAGCCGGGCAGGTTTATTGCAGGCAATGCCGGGGTTTTGCTTACAAAAGTATTGTATATAAAATCAACGCCCCTAAAAAAATTTGTTATTGTAGACAGCGGTATGAATGATTTGGTGCGGCCGGCTTTATACGATGCTTATCATCAGCTGCTTCCTGCGCGTAGCATCCATAATGCGCCCCTTGAGAAAGTGGACGTAGTTGGCCCGATATGCGAGAGCGCTGATTATTTTGCAAAAGAGCGGCGCATGGCACGCGTAAAATCAGGGGATTACCTCGCTGTCATGGGGGCAGGCGCGTATGGCTTTAGCATGGCTTCTAATTATAATTCAAGGCGCCGCGCAGCTGAAGTGCTTATTCGGGGAAATAGGGCAGTGCTTATCCGTAAGCGCGAGACTTTTACAGATTTAATACAAAACGAAATAATTGTGTAAAGATGAGAA
>JAQVOZ010000089.1 GCA_028702365.1 Candidatus Omnitrophota bacterium
GTTTCCCGGAAATGCTTAAAGCCTACAAAAACCCAAGCGTTGACAGCAAACTTGTATTTGATGAATGGGGAGTAACACTTTCGGGATATGCCCCGATTCACGACAAAGACCTAAAGACTGTTGCGGTTTTGGGAGTAGATATAGATGCCAGTGAAGTTTATACGCTCGAAAACGCGGCCCGGGTTAAAGCGATTTTTATATTAATACTTGTAATAGCTCTTTCAATAATATTAGGGGCGTGGGTTTCAATGGGTGTTACCCGGCCGGTTAAAAACCTTGTCGAAGGCACACGGAAAATCGCCTCCGGAAACCTGTCCTATAAAGTGGAAATTAAAAGCAAGGATGAAATAGGGGAGTTAGCCAAAGCTTTTAACGCCATGGCTGATAATTTATCCCAGTCGAGGGAAAAACTGCACGATTATTTTTATCGTATAGTGCAGGCTATGGTAAGAAGCTTAGAGGCAAAAGACCATTATACGCGCGGCCATTCAGATAGAGTCAGCGAATACTCCGCAAAAATCGCAAAAGCCATGGGATTTTCTGATGAGAAAGTGGGAATGCTTACAAAGGCGGCGCAACTGCATGATATAGGAAAATTAGGCGTGCATGAGGATATTTTAAATAAAAAAAGCGCGCTTTCTGACAGCGAATGGGATTTGATACATCAGCATCCAGCAGTTGGAGAAGAAATTTTAAAGCCTATTTTTTTAGATGAAGAAATGCTTGCAGTTGTAAGGAGCCATCATGAACGTTTTGATGGTAAGGGTTATCCTGACGGTTTAAGGGCGGGCCAGATTAATATTTTTGCGCAAATCGTTTCTGTGGCTGATAGCTACGACGCAATGACTTCATCCCGTTCTTATAGGGTTGCTTTAAGCAAAGAAGAGGCAATTGCCAGGCTTAAGGAAGGTTGCGGTACTCAATTTAATCCGGCAATCGTGGAAGCTTTTATAAGGGCGCTACGATGAATGTATCAGATAGCATTTAATGCCAGGCGCGTAGGCAAGGCTTAAACTATTTTCTGTAAACAAGGAGAAGCAGATGGCTGTTTCAATACAATTCTGCGGAGGCGCAAGGACTGTTACGGGCTCGATGCACCTGATAACCACGAAGCATTCAAAAATAATTCTTGATTGCGGGTTATTTCAGGGAAAACGTGATGAATATTTTGCGATAAACTCGCAGTTTCCGTTTAACCCTCAGAATCTCGATGCCTGCGTGCTCAGCCACGCACACATAGACCATTCCGGAAATATCCCTTCGCTTGTAAAAAAGGGTTTTAGGGCTTCAGTTTATTGCACTCCTGCAACAAGAGATTTATGCCGTTATATGCTTCCTGATAGCGGCCACATACAGGAGGAAGATATAAAATACGTTAATAAAATTAACAGGCGTAGAGGCATGCCGCCGCGCGCGCCTCTTTATACTAAAGAAGATGCTGAAAAAGCGCTTAAGTATTTTCGTGCGCTTGATTATGACCATACCATGCGTATTGCCGATGACGTAGATTTAAATTTTTATGATGGAGGCCATATTTTGGGCTCAACCATAACGGTATTGGACGTTATGACAGGTTCCCGGCAGCCGGTAAGAATTGCTTACGCTGTGGATTTAGGCAGGGAAAATATGCCTCTTTTAGATGATCCGGAAGTCCCGCCGGGTATTAACTATTTGATTATGGAAAGTACATATGGTGGGAGAAAACACGAGACTTTAAAAGAAGCGGAAATTAAGCTTGCAAAAACTATCAACAAAACAGTAAATCGCGGCGGAAAAGTTATTATTCCTTCTTTTGCCCTTGAACGTACACAACTTATCGTTTACTTTATAAGTGAATTGATAAGAAGAAAAATGGTGCCAAAGATTCCTATATATGTCGACGGCCCCCTGGCCGTCAGCCTTACGCAGGTATTTAGAGAAAACTGGAAATATTTTGATGAAACAACGAAAAAATCATTTCTTGAACACAAAGACCCTTTCAGCCACGACAATATCGAATATATAAGTAAGGTGGAAGATTCCAAAAAGCTTCACGATATAGATAAACCAATTATAATTATATCCGCTTCCGGTATGTGCGAAAACGGCCGTATTCAGCACCATTTGAAAAATAACATCGAAAACCCCAAAAATACAATTGTTGTTATCGGGTTTATGGCTCGTGATACTTTGGGCAGGCGCATAGTTGAGGAACAAAAGACTGTCCGTATCTTCGGCAGGCCCTATGACTTAAGGGCAGAAGTAGTTGTAATAAATGCTTTTAGTTCCCATGCTGATTGTGACGGATTGGTCGAGTATGCCGGTAAATGCCGCGGCAACTTAAGGCAGATATTCTTAGTGCACGGAGAACCTGACCAGGCAGAGATTTTAAAAAATAATATCAGAAAGAGATTTCGTTTAAAAATAAGTATCCCTTTAAGGGGCGAAGCAGTTTATCTAAGATAAAATTTTTCTCATATAATAATTGTAAGATTTAATTTTCTGATTTTGCTATTAAATTAATTGATTATGTTGTACTATATTGATATGAAGAGAACAAAGTTCATTTTTATCTTTTTTACTGCCATAAGCCTTACGCAAAGCGCAGTATATGCGCAACCCGAAATTACGCAGGAAAAAATTCCCTTAACTGCAAGCCCTGCCTTAAGGAAACAAATAGAAAAATTGTATTCACAAAATCCTCTTGAACGTAAACGCGCAGCAGCAAGGATAGGCGAATTGAGCAAAGAGGCGCAAGACGCAATTCCTTTTCTGATAGAATTACTGGGTGATTCAAGCTATTGCCCTGAGCCGGGCGTTATATACGAACATACCCCGCTTGTATACGAAACAGTTAACTGGGCACTTATCCAGATAGGAACACCGTCGGTTAAGCCGTTAATAAATGCTTTAACCAGCAGCGTTTCGCTTGTGCGCACTAATGCGGCGTATTGTTTAGGCAGAATTAAAGATAGAAGAGCAGTTGAGCCGTTGATAAAATTATTGAATGATGGCGATTCCTGGGTCAGATGGCAGGCAATACGGGCGCTTGCCGAATTAAAAGACAGGCGCGCAACCGAGCCGTTGCTTAAATTACTAAACGACGAGCAATTACGTACAGAAATAATACATGTTTTAGGCCAGATTGGCGATGCGAGCGCCATAGATACTCTAAGTTTTTATCTAAAAGACAAAAATGCCGAGGTTCGCATTGCCGTTATTTCAGCATTAGGTAATATCGGCCATAAAAGCGCTGTACCTTTTTTAATTAACGCGCTTTCCGACAAGGATAGCGGGGTTAAATGTCAAGCTATCTCCTCTTTGGGAAAAATAGGGGATGCGAGCGCCATAGATGCGTTGGTTTCTGTCATAAATAGCGGGCAAAAAGAACCAACGTATCGTTCAATTGATGCTTTACGGCAAATAGGAAACAAAAAAGCGGCCGAGATATTGATAGCGCTTCTTGACGATAAAGATGCAAATATCCGCAAAAATGCTTCTTGGGCTTTGCATGGCATACGCGGAGCAGGAGTTAGCTTCGGAGAGGATTCAGCCAGATGGAAAGCCTGGCTTAATGAAAATCAAGGAAAACTCAAGAAATAAAAACTTTAGATTTCCATAATGCTAATTTTACAATTATTCTGCATTATGATCTGCCAGTCCATACATCTTATCAGTAGAAAAAAGTCAATAAAAGCAGGAAATAGGCAATTAGAAAAAAACAAATTTGATGTAACATAAATAAAATGATTTTTAATATTATATTTTAAATAAAAGGAGGCCAAAATGAAAAAAATAGCGACTGTAATCGTAGTTGTAATTATTGCGCTATTCATTATTGGCTTAGTTAAAGACCAGATAATCAAAAGTATTGTTACTGCTGCCATAGAAAAAAATACAGGAACAAAAGCTGCTATCGGCGGTTTTTCGCTTGGCTTATTGAATCATAGCGTAGAAATAAAAAATTTTAAGATGTATAACCCATCCGGATTTCCGCAAGGATTGCTTATCGATTTACCTTACGCGAAAGTAGATTTGGATGTACCTGCGTTTTTCAAAAAAGAGCTTCACCTAAGAGAACTTACCGTAGAATTACGGGAATTGGATCTCGTAAAAAACAAACAGGGAGAGATGAACGTTGATGCCTTAAAGGTTAGTAAAGAGCGCGAAACGCGAAAGCCCGTTTCTTCCGCAAAAAAAGAAGAAATGTCTATGCGCATAGATACCCTGAATCTAAAGATAGGGAAAATTGTATCGAAAGATTATACTGCTTCCGGAGAACCGCTTATAAGTGTTAACGATGTTAACATCCAAAAGACCTATAAAAACATAACAAGTATTAGTCAGCTTATATTGCTTATTTTAACTGAACCAATGAAGTCGGCCGGCATAAAGGGCGCAAAAATTTATGGTTTAGCTGCGTTAACCGGAGTAGGTTTTGTGCCTATCGCAATAGGGTCAACTATTTTTGGCAAATCAAGTAACGAAGAAATACTCAATTTTGATTACAATAAGGTATACGATGCGGCCCTTAAAGTAATAACCAAATCAGGCGCGATAAAAAATGCGAGTAAGGAAACAGGCGTTATAAATGCCAATGTTGATAATGCAACGGTAACGGTAGATATTACACAGGTAAACGGGGGATCTAAGATAAAAGTCTCAGCGAGAAAATATTTTCTTCCAAAACCAGAAATTGCAAGCGGCATAATTTATAAAATAAAAGAGGAATTGAAGTAGCATAGGTGGAGTTAGCTTTAAAAGGAGGGTAGTATGCGCAAGGTTTTATTTAATTTTTTGCTGGTTGCCATTTTGTTATTGAATTTTACCGGATGTGTTGCACTTGTTGCCGGAACCGCTGGCGGAGCAGGAACAGCTTTTTGGCTTGGAGGAAAAGTTAGCGAGGAAGTAAAAGTTCCTCTAAAAAAAACCGTTAATGCTACCACTTCTGCATTGAAATCAATGAGGCTTGAGATTACAAAAACTACAGTTAAGGACGAAGTGGCGCAGATTAAAGCTGAATATACCGATAAAAGAGTTATTTGGATAGACATAAAAAAAGTGACACAAGATTCATCCCAGATTGAGATACGCGTAGGCATGAAAGGCGATAAAGAAGCATCTACTAAAATTTTAGAGAGAATAAAGAGATACCTTTAATTTACCCCGACGATACACTGGGGTAAATTAAACCCCGCCGAAGTCGGTAAAAATTTCCATGAGAAATTTTTACCGTATCTAGCGAAGGCGGGGGTTATGGAGGAACTTCAAGCAAAATCTAAGGATATTTATTCGATGCCCCAATACGTCATACAAAAACATGGGGATTCTTATTTTTAATAAAATTACCGCATAGATACATTGTTTGCGCAAACATTTTTTGTAATTAAAACAGTTGCAGGGAATGTTATTTTCAGAAATACTTGCGTTGTTTGTTTTTACTATTTTCTGGTTGTTTGTCTATTCCCACGAAATAAAATTCCTCATTTCATTTTTCAAGCATAAAAAATTACCCGGAGGGCTGCTTTTAAAATTTATCCATGCATTTGCGATTCTGGGGGTTATTTGTTTTTTTTATAGTTACTTTATCGAACCTTACCGGCTCAAGGTTAACTATATTAATCTTAAAAGCGCTAAAATCAAAAAAAGTTTTACTCTGGTTCAAATTTCCGATTTGCATTGCGATACAAAAATACGTAACGAAGCGAAATTAGTCAAAGTTATAAACGAAATAAATCCCGATATAATAGTATTTACCGGAGATGCGTTAAATACAAAAAAAGCTCTGGGTATTTTTCAGAAAACCACAAAAGCCCTTAAGGCAAAATCAGGAAAATTTGCGGTAAGAGGTAATTTTGATGTCTTTCAGTGGAAAGATATCAAAATTTTCAAAGATACCGGGTTTATCGAATTGGACGGGAAGGCAGCAAACATTATAAACGATGGCCAGTGTATAGTAATTGCCGGCTTAGCCGCAGAAGGCAGTATCGAAAATTTAAGATTTCTAGAAAAAGTTTCCAAAAATTGCTACACTATTTTACTTTTTCATTATCCAGGGATAAATGAAGCGCTTAAGGGTTCGCCTATAGATTTGTACTTGACTGGGCATACGCACG
>JAQVOZ010000090.1 GCA_028702365.1 Candidatus Omnitrophota bacterium
CTATTATAAGGGCAGGCGTTTGGGGACAATGAAACGTAAAACGCTACTATTCAACCAAGATGGCGGCCTTAGAGGCCCGACACCTTACGGACAATTTGATGCGTCAGTAAGCTGGTCAAAATCAAATCAATTAGAAGAAATTTCAGGCTACACGGTGGGCCTAAAAGATGGACATGTGGGTGATTTCAATGATTTTGACTTACGCGGTTTTGATTTTTCAAAATCATTTTCTGATTTAACTTTTCCTGGAAGCACCCTAAGGGGTTTTTTATTTGAGTCCCCGGCGTTTAACCACCTGGTAGACTATTCGGTTATCTACGGCCAGGAAAAAAAATATTTTCAAAGCCCCCTGTTTCCGGGGGTAGTACCGCGAGAGAATACGTATGTAGAGGGATTACGTATAGGGCTTTTCCCGGAAAAGCAGAATAAAGTGTATTTTAACTATGCTCACGGCTACGGCCAAGACCGGGAAGATTTTTTGAAAGACAAGGTTTTTTCCGTGCAGACAGAGCATAATTTAAAGAATGCTTTGATTACCAGTGAATTTGCTTCTGATGAAGATGCTGTTGCCGCAAGATTGAGTTCGCAGCTGCGCTTACCCAAACTTAACCTGAAAATGAGCCTGCGCGATGTTGATAAAAAATTCGTTAATATTGTTTCTCGGCCGCCCAGCGCAGGGGAAATGGGAAGCTTGTTCGAAGCTAATTGGTTACCCCGCGATTATTTTTCATTATATTCTTCTTTGGATGTATACCGCAACAAGCTTCTTTTTAATCCCTCTAACTATGATGCCTTAAACTATGATTGGAATAGTTATTTTAATATTACTTTACCCCGCCGCGCAAACATAAATACGAGTATTTATTATTCTAATACTCCGGGCTTATTGTCCCCGCATCGTAATTTAACGGCACAGACTGTTTATAATAAAGTATTTGATTTGGATTTTTTTGGTAAGCATTCTATCTCGAGTTTTTTGGGCTATAATTATCAAAAAAGCATTAACCCTTCATCTCAAACCTCTGATTATCAAAGGTATGGCCTTTTATCGGGGGTGCGATTTTCTTTGACGCCAGATGTTTCTTTTTATACAAATTATAATTATTCGTGGCTCGATGAACTTTTCACTGATTTACATGATACCCCGTCGGTTAGAGAAACGGGCATAGATTTTTACCGTGCCATTTCACCTAAGGTTTCTTCAAATATAAGGGTTTATTGGCGCGATGAAGAAAAATCTAATTCGTTACATTCTTTTCTTTCCGGTGAAGATAGCCTCGAGGGTAATATTAATTTAACTTATAACCCTACTCGTGATAGCCAGCTATTTCTTGATTCTAGAGTGCGTAATGTTTGGGCGGAGAACCAGGATACAGAAAAGTTCATAGAAGCTGATATACGCTTAGGCGTGCGCTTGTTGTGGGATAGTTTTTTTCGATGGGCGCCAAGCACAAAAATCGAAGGATATGTTTTTAAGGATTCAAACGGTGATGGTAAAAAAGGCGAGAAAGAGGAACCCGTTCCAGGAGTAAAGATTATCGCCGGGCCAAAAACAATAGAAACTGACGACAAGGGGAAATCCAGCACGAGTGTACGTGCCAAAAAAATAACCGCTTCTTTGGATACTTCAACCATTCCCAGAGGATATGTTCCTACTACACCCACGGCAGTTGAGGTGGATACTTCTCGTGGAGGGGAAAAAGAAATATATTTTGGTGTATCTTCGCAGACAGGTGTTTACGGCATAGTGTTTTACGATGAGAACGGTAATGGCAGCTTTGACAAAGGGGAGAGGTCTTTAGCTAAAGTTAAATTAAGGTTAGATGGCGAACGCACACTGACCACTAATGCTAACGGAGTTTATTTCTTTGGTGGAATCAACAGCGGTATGCATACGCTTACGTTAGACGTCAATTCTTTACCTTTAGAATATATTCCCACTACGCCGATTAAATTAGAAATAAAAGCTTTGGAAGGAATTACTTCCATACACCATTTTCCTTTACGCAAAAAATAATTTAGCGGGCAATACTTGTCTGGACCACTGCCTGATTTCCATCGCGTTTTTCTACGCTGGTAATAACAGTATTTTTTGAAGGTTGTTCATTTTGTTCTTTGGCCACGGTTGCTTTATCTTTACTCTCGACAGTTTTTGGTAGTTCCGGGATAATGACTGAAACTCTTACTGTTGCGCTTTCGCCTGCCAGACAGACTGTTTGCATTAAGGACATCACAATTGTAAGAAAAATTAACTTTTTCATATATTTCTCCAAAAAAAAGCCCCAAGCGCAAAAGCTTGGGGCTATAAAGTAAAAAAACCTTGAGGTAAACTCAAGGTTTAGTTTTCCCCTTTGGCAGCCAGGCTCCCCCGACTTAGCGTCTGGGCCCTATAGCTTTGCGTCCTCCGATTACTCGGAGTTTGCCTTTATCAGTGGTTAAATTGTCAAATTACATTCTTCAGCTAAGAAGTAACATATTTAGCCATAAAAAACAAGCCATATCAAATTCCTTAATATTTTTTAAAAATTCCGGGGACACGCACTTAATTATTTGAAAACCTATCAACCTAATAACCTACTAACTAAACCCATTGACCCCTGCATTTTCCCGCAGTAAAATAGTCATAATTTTACGGCGTGAGGATTAATGCAGTTTTGATTTGGCATCAAAGCGTTGGCAACCCAACGCTTTCTTATTTTTAATATGAAAGTTTGACCTTAAAGAAGGTGCATACATGCTAAAATCAGATATTTTTAACCGTAGTTCTACGGATGGGGCAATTGTGAGCAGCGAAACTTATAATCTAATTATTGGCCTTGTGCTTTGCTGGGGATTTTTAATTAATTGGTTAATCGTTCGCCACATTGATACTGCCTGGTTGTTGAAAATTAATCCGTGGATATTTTTTATTAGTTATTTCGCTTCGTGTTTTTTCGGTATTTATCTTTTTAATAAATCAAAAGAACCGGCAATCAGTTTTCTGGGGTATAACTTTGTTGTTGTTCCGTTTGGATTGATAGTCAATATAGTTGTTAGCCGATATCAGCCAAATTTAGTGTTGCAGGCAATACAAATAACTGCCGTAGTCACTATTATTATGATGATGCTTGGCGTAGTGTTTCCTAAATTTTTTCAATCAATTCGTTTTATGTTATTTATCGCTTTATTAATAGTAATTCTTATTGAGCTTTTCCAAATTTTTGTTTTACGCATCCACAGTGAGTGGATTGATTGGGCGGTTGCGTTTATTTTCTGCGGTTATATTGGATATGATTGGGGAAGAGCCAACAATATTCCTAAAACTGTTGATAATGCAATAGATAGCGCAGCGGCAATTTACATGGATATAATCAATTTATTCCTTAGAATTTTAAGAATTCTCGGGCGAAGAAGACGATAGAGAGGTAATAATTCCCGGGACACAATACTTAATCATTTGAAAATATTCTAATTTTTCACTTTTAAACGAATTATTCTTATGGATCTTAAGCTCATACCATATTTAATTATTGGTGCAACAATAGTTATCGGTGTTCTTTTGGTGCGTCTTCAGTATAACCGCGACAGGAATAATTTTTTGATTTTAGCCAAGAAAATCGGCGGCCAATTATTAGATGCTGATGTGACACCGAGTGATAGTTTATTTATCACACAACCAAAACTTACCGTTAACGCCAGGTATAAAGGATATTTTTTTAATATAAGCTTAGTTGATAAAGGCAAACACCGTGGCCACGGCTATCATATCGGAGCTACCGCCGATAAGAAATTATCTTCAATGCGCATAAATCGCAAGTATATTGGCGGTGATGGCGTTGATTATTATGCCTTGAAAGAAGGGGTGTTACCTTTCAAGGAAGTTGATCTAAACGGCCGAAAGATACTTATAAAAACAACAAATACTAATATGCTCAACGATATTATAGAACGCAAAGATATCATATCTGCCATAGGGCTTATAACTACATATTGTATAGGTGTTTTTGTCGGCGAAAATAAGATTTCTCTCGTCAAGCAAGGTATTAAGCGGCTTATGCCAGAGCAAATTATAGCAATTATGGATGCGATGGTTTTATTAGCTAATTTTGTAGGAGAATATCCCGTAACAACATCTTCCGAAAAAGACCCAATACTTCATCCTAAAATGGTTAACCCGTTTAAAATTATAATAATAGTTATTATTCTATTCGCCATATTCTTTTATGTTATGTTGCTGAATAAATGAGAATAGGGAATAATGGAGCGGGTGCTGTTCGTCACATTAATATTTTACAAAGGCGGAAAAACTGAAAGGTAGGATGATTGTGCCCGGCAGCAAAGCAGCCAGGGTCAGGCCCCGCCTTGGGCGAAAAAAGTCAAATTATTCCAGCTCAAAATACTTGCCGGTTAGATAAAAATATGGAGAATGTAACTAGGTATTGTTATGTATTATAAAAAAGCTTTAGCTATATTATTGGTACTTCCCTTAATAATGGGGGTGAACATGAAAGAACCCGCAAAAGTCATGAAAATAAAGATATTTGATGCTTCAACAGGTAAGGCTGAAGAGGTGGAAAAAGTTTACAAGACCAATGAGGAATGGAAGAAAATTCTTACACCGGAACAATACCGTGTCACCCGGCTTAAAGGAACTGAAATGCCTTTTATTGGCCAATGCCCGCTTCCGCCCAAAGGAGGAGCCGGCATTTATCAATGCGTTTCTTGCGGTACTGATTTATTCCGTTATGAAACTAAATTTGAATCAGGCACAGGCTGGCCGAGTTTCTGGGAACCGGTGTCAGAGCTTAATATTAAACTGGTAACTGATAATAGCCTTGGCGCGCAGAGGGTTGAGGTGCTTTGCGCAAGATGTGACGCGCATTTGGGCCATGTTTTTGATGATGGGCCGGCGCCTACAGGAAAACGTTATTGCATTAACGCTGCTGCCTTGAAGCTTGTAGTAACTATGTCAAAAAATACAGCCAAGAATGTTGAGACAGCTACTTTTGGCGCAGGTTGTTTTTGGGGCGTTGAAGCCGTATTCCGCAAGGTCAAAGGAGTTTTGGATGCAAAGGTTGGTTTTATGGGCGGCAATTTTGAAAATCCTACCTACGAAGATGTTTGCAGTGATAAAACCGGCCACGCTGAAGTGGTGCAGATAGAATATGATCCGAAAGTTATTTCCTACCAGGAACTTTTGGATATTTTTTGGGATATCCACGACCCAACCACACCAAACCGGCAGGGGCCGGATGTAGGCAGCCAATACCGGTCAGTAATTTTTTATCATAATGCAGAACAGGAACGCCTGGCGCGCGCCTCTAAAGAAAAGTTAGAGAAATCCGGAAAATTAAAAAGCCCGATAGCTACGGAAATCGTTCCTGCAAAAAAATTCTATAAAGCAGAAGATTACCACCAGCGTTATTTCGAAAAACAAGGCATTGAGCCTGTATGTCATCTGCCTGGAAAATTTAGGAAAAAATAATACGTTTCTCAGCCAGGCGCTGAGTCTGCCTTGACCGCCACATTTTTCCGCAGTAAAATAACCGCAAGCTCTAAGGTGTAGAGATTATCTGATAGCATTAAGTAATTTGCGGTAAAATGAAAAAAATAGTATTTATAGCTTTTGCTGTTATTCTTTTATCTGCTAATGCGTTTGCCAAAGGCTCCTCATATATCAAAGTGCAAGTGCAGCTTGTGGATTTTGAAGAACATCATACTTTGCCTTACGCAAATGAAAACGGTGATTATGATTATGTTACTCCCGTAGCAAAATTTAAAATTAGCGAACCCACAATGTACCGCAACAAAATAATAGGTATAACATACCGGCCGAATGATTATAATAAGATAAACGAATTGAACAGAAGCATTGGAGATTTCTACGCTTTTGAAGTGCCGCAGGATTATCTTTATGGCAATTTTTTTGAAATTGACGAAGGCTATGTTAATAATTTTATTAAAGAGCAATAAAGTAATCCAGGGCACAATACTTAATTATTTAACCGCCCAATCCCGTTCGGCTTAGCTTAAGGTTAATTTATGCTAACATTTTGTCTGCGCCAATATTGGCCCGAAAAATGTAGCACTCATTAAATTCC
>JAQVOZ010000091.1 GCA_028702365.1 Candidatus Omnitrophota bacterium
CTAATCCGCCATAATTAGTCATGTTTACGGAGGGAAGCGAAGACAAAACTTCCGACACATCTTTTGCTCCGGATTCTTCAATATCTTTTTGAGTTATAACCTCAACCTTCCTGTCAGTTTCTTCAATGCTTTCCTCAATTCGTGAAGGCGTTATAACAAGGCTTCCTAAATCAACGGGCTTTTTAGCGTAGCAGAAATTTGAAGCTAACAAAAATACAATCCACGAAAGACTTAATACTTTTTTCATTTTTCCTCCTCTTTCGAGAGTACTTTCCGAAGCAGGCGATCGACCGGACTCACTTTAGCGCTTCACGCTAAAATATTACCGTTGCGAGACAGTGCTTGGAATCTCACCAAGACTTCCTCCACCTGCCTGGAACTTCTCAACAACCCTGTATTTTTTAATATCAAGGAACCAATGCCGCCAGAAACCTTCTTTTAGAATTGGTTCGCTTTCCAATATTTCTATTTTATTTTTGAATATCGGCCCATCTATCACAAAGCTGTGGAATTCTCCATTTTCTCCACAGGGGCAAATTTTTCTTTTTTCAAACTCACATACTAAGTTTTCATCTATAATTCTTCCGATAAAATCCCGGCCCCCTATATCATCCTTGGCGCTTACGATTATTGACTTAAATCCGAGATTGATAAATTCTCTTACAAGGCTTGCTGCCGGATTATTCCAGAGAGGCTCGATAGGCGTAATTGACAAGTCACGGCATACACGCTCTACCCAGCTAAAGTGGTCAAGCAAATAGATATCCCCAAAAACCATTTTATTTATCCCTTTAGCTTTAAGCTCATTTACCGCTTCCTTAAATTCCTCTTCATACTTCTTCATATCCGCAGTAACTTCCTTTTGAATGAGCGTAATTCCCAGGCACTTAGCAGCCTGCAGCTCTATAAGGCGTGATTCTATCCCGTGGAAACAGCAGCGTTTATGCTCGCACGATATAAAATTAAGCAGATATTTAATTTTAATTCCCTTCTGCATCGCGCGGAACAATGCAAGACAGCTGTCTTTACCTGCGCTCCACGACATTATTGCGCTATTTTCCATAAAATACTCCTGCCCTCACCAGAATGGCAATCAAAAATAACACTGCAACCTCAATTAGTTCGCAGCAAGCCCCTAAACTATCGCCCGTAATACCTTCGATTTTTTTTACCATGAATTTACCGAATAAAAAAGCAACCAACATAGCCAAAACCATAATTGACAATCCGTCTATTCCAAAAAATATGACTGTACAGCTTAAAGAAAAAGCCGTTGCCGTAATTAATATTTTTAGATTAATTCCTTCGCTAAAAATTTTAGCCTTGCCAACTTCGCGTGCATAAGGAAACATAAAAAGCAAAAATACCAAAGACCACCTGCCAAGAACACACATTAAAATAAGCGCACCTGTTTTATATATCGAATCTATAGAAGAAAGAAAAGAAATCTTAAGGAGCAATACGCAGATAATGCTTAAAACCCCCATAACTCCCGAGTGTGAATCGCGCATGATAGCCAGCATGGCTTCTTTGGGCTTGCTGCTAGCTATCGCATCGAAAGTGTCGGAGAGCCCGTCAAGATGTATGCCTGCGGTAATTAGAACCAGCGCCACAACCAAAACAATGTTAATTATAAAATTACTAAAGCCCAGATATAATAATAAATTATTTACTAAGATAAGCAGACTTGCGATGAAAAAACCGACTACCGGGAAAAACACCATTGAAGTAATAAGTTTTGTTTCCGTGAAATTTTTAACTTTTATCGGAATAACCGTCAAAAACTGTAAAGCCAGCAACAAGCTTGTCATTGTTTTGACCTCTCAGATACGTGGGCAGCATTAAAGGTTGCCATTTCAGTTAATATTTTTATAGAAGCCTCAACTAAATTTATGCCTAAAGCAGCTCCTGTTCCTTCGCCTAATCTTAAATTCAAATCAAATAAAGGTTTAAGGCCTATGTAGTCCAGAATGATTTTATGACCTTTCTCAACTGAGGAGTGGCTCGCAATCATATAATCTTTTATTCTCGGAGCAAGCGAAAATGCAATTAATGCTGCAGCCGCGCTAATAAATCCATCTATTACAACAGGCACTCTTTTTGCGCCTGCCGCAAGCATTATTCCGGCAAGGCCTCCTATTTCAAAGCCTCCCACTTTCGCCAGGACATCTATCGCATCTCGACAGTCTGGTTTATTAACCCGCAAAGCTTTTTCTATAACCTTGATTTTATTTTCAAGCCCTTTCTCATCTATGCCTGTTCCTTTCCGGTAATAAGTTCAACTGGTTTTTTAGTGAAAACGGCAGTAATTGCGCTTGAGGCGGTAGTATTGCCTATACCCATTTCGCCTGTTCCTATAATATCTACGCCCTTGGTGTATTCTTGTTCAAAAATATCGATACCGGCGCTGATAGATTTTATTGCTTCGCTTCTTTCCATCGCCGGGCCTTTTGCAAAATTTTTAGTTCCGTAATTTATTTTTTTAATTACCAAATTCCTGTGCGGCTTTAAATCGCAAACTACCCCCAAATCAGCAATAACAACCCTCGCGCCTATGTGGCGCGCCAAAACATTTATCGCAGCGCCCCCTGCCAAAAAGTTATAGACCATCTGGGCAGTAACTTCTTTGGGGAATGCGCTGACGCCCTCCTCTGTAACACCATGATCGGAAGCTAAAGTAAAAATAACTTTACTTTTTAGCGAAGGATTTTCGCTAGCTGTGATACCTGATATAAGCCTTGCCAGGCCTTCCAGCCTGCCTAAGCTTTCCCTGGGCTTTGTAAGATTATCCAGCCGCTCTTTGACTTTTGCCATAAGCCCGGAATCCAAATCTTTAATATTTTTTATAATTTTGTCTATTTTTTCCATTTATTTTAACCTCCAGGGGAGTCCTGAAACCATAAAAAATACATTATCGGCATTCTTTGCAACTGCCTGGTTAACCTTGCCGGCAATATCGCGGAAACCCCTCCCAAGTTTAGTCTGCGGCACAATCCCCAAACCCACTTCATTGGAAACAATAATTGCCTTTATGTTTATTTTTTTAAGTATTGTTGAAATCTTGTTTATTTCGTCAAGAATCTTTTCTTCCTTGAATTTTTTTAGCATAAGATTCGATACAAGAAGCGTCAGGCAATCTATAATTATCACATCAAAACCGGATGAGATTTTTTTAAGCAGCCCCGAAAGATTAAGAGCTTCTTCGAATGTTTTAAAATTGCTTGGCCGGGTGAGCCTATGAAGCAAAATGCGTTTTTTCATTTCGCAGTCGCGCGCTTGTCCGGTTGCGATAAAAGCAACTTTGTTTTTTTTTGATTTTTTGGCTAACTTCAATGCAAAACTGCTTTTGCCGCTTCTTGCTCCGCCTAAAATAAAAATAATTTTGCCCATATTTATTTATAATGGCTTATATCGTTTAACTTTAAAATCTTTGGTTTATTTTTATTGAATTCTATAATACTTATACTCGCAAGGCCGGGCATTACCTTCCACAAATTCTTTGATTTTATAATTTTTCCAACCATCAGCATTATCGGGCCTCCGTGCGTCACTAGCGCGACAGACTTGCCGGGATTTGCGGAAATAATTTCTTTTAACGCATTAAAAACGCGCGCTTTAAAGTTAGCTAAAGGCTCTGCTTTTGGAATATTAAAACGCTGCGGGCTTTTAAGCCATTTTCTATAAGCTAGCGGGTACTTTTTCAAAGCTTGCGAGTATGTTAATCCTTCAAAAACCCCAAAATTCATTTCCTGCAAGCTTGCAAGTACTTTCTTTTTCCTGTTACCAAAGACAATCTTAGAAAAATCAAGCGCTCTCTTTGAAGGGCTTACAAAAATTCTGTCAATTGTATCTTTAGCCATTCTTTCTTTAAGGCATTTCGCCTGATACCTGCCGTAAGAAGTAAGCCCGCTTTCAGTTACACCGACATATCTCCTTTGCCTGTTAGCCCTGGTTTCGCCGTGCCTTATAAGTATTATTCTTGTTTGCATTTTTTGTTTCCCGGGATCAGAAGAACATGCGGTCGCAAGGTTATCGGGTTATCTTTTACTACCACGACTGTTTTATATAAGCTTTCAATATTTTGGTATGTGAGCACCTGCGCCGGTGTTCCCTGTTCAAATATTCCCCCTTCGTTAAGCAGGATTATTTTTTTACAATATTCTCCTGCGAGATTTAAATCATGCAGCACAATAACTATTGAAAGATTATTTTTTTGGTTTAATTCAGCCAATAAATCAAGGGTTTGAACCTGATGACCGATATCAAGGTGCGAAGTAGGTTCATCCAGAAACAAAAGAAGAGGTTCCTGGGCGAGCGCCTTTGCGATAATCACGCGCTGGAGTTCGCCTGCACTAAGTTCATCTATCCTCCTGTTTTTTAAATGCAGCGCATCCGTAAGGCTTAAAGCGCGCTCGGCAATTGAAAAATCTTTTTTTCCCTCTGCCTTAAGGCGCGAAAGATGAGGGATTCTTCCCATAAGCACAATTTCCCATACAGTAAAAGAAAAATTAATCAGGGTCAACTGCGGTATAAAAGCTATTTTTCTGGCAACTTCTCTAGAGTTTATCTTTCTTAGATCCTCACCTTCAAGGATTATTTTCCCTTTTGTTGGCAGAATCGCCCGGCTCATCAGTCTAAGCAGCGTAGATTTACCGCCGCCGTTTGGCCCGATTATCCCCAAAAAATCTCCTTGGTTTATTTCCAAAGAAACATTATTTATGACAGGTTTATTGCTGTAGCCGCCGAAAATTTTATCTGCCTTTAACAGGACGCCCATTTATCTGGCCTCGCTTTTTTTCAAAAGAATAATAAATATCGGAGCACCTACTATTGCGGTAATTACTCCTATTGGTATTTCGGAAGGGCTAAAGAGAGTGCGCGCAAATGAATCGCACAAAAGCATGAATGCCGACGATAGTATACATGAAACAGGAATCAGAAATTTATGGTTTGGCCCGATAACAAGCCTGCTTATATGGGGAATTATCAGGCCAACAAAGCCGATTATCCCGCAAACAGAAATTATTGCTGCGGTAATCAGCGAAACCAGAAAAAGAAGTATTTTTTTTACCAGCTCCACGTTTACGCCAAGGTGGATGGCCTCCTCCTCCCCTATGCTTATTGCGTTCAGGTCTTGCGAAAACAGATAAACGGTAAATATGCCAAGCGCCACAATTACGCTTACGATAAGAAGTAATTTGTAATCAAAAACTTCAAGGTTACCCCATAACCACCAGGATATACCATGTAGAGTTTGCCTTTCTGATGTTGAAAGTAAAAATAAAATAATTGCGGAAAAAGCTATCGAAACAATAACACCGGAAAGAATAAGAGACTGCACTCCTATTTTTCCGCGTTCTCTGCTTATAGAATAAACCAGCAAGGTACTTAATATTGCTCCGATAAATGCAGCGAAAGGAATATAGGTAACTGCCACGCCTAACGTAAGCGCAATCACTGCCCCGAGGCCTGCTCCGCTTGAAGTGCCTAAAAGATAGGGTTCTGCGAGCGGGTTTCGCAGTATTGCCTGGAGCACTATTCCACAGATAGATAATCCGCTGGCTGCAACGATTGCAAGGATTACACGCACAAACCTGAGGTTAAGTATCTGGCGGTTTTCTTTGCTGAAAAGCTCGGAAAAACTTAAATTAACCGATCCTTTCAATATCCCTAAGATGACCGCTAAAACTAAAATAGCCGACAATAATATTATTTTTCTTTTTAGTATTTTATCCATCGGGATATAATTTTTTATTAAGCTCTTCCATAGCTTCTACTATGCGCGGCCCGGGCCGAAGCAAAACATCAGGGTCAATATCGTTATACACACGTTTGTTCTTAACTGCAGCTATATTTTCCCATCCAGGCCGGGAGATTACGCTCTCAAGCGGGCTTAAATTTCCCATATACGCAAGAATAATACAATCAGGGTTGCGTTTTAAAACTACCTCCTGCGCCACAGAACTATACGCACTCTTAATGTCGGATGTTATATTTACGCCTCCGCAAAGCGCTATCAATTCATTTATAAACGAACCGCTGCCTA
>JAQVOZ010000092.1 GCA_028702365.1 Candidatus Omnitrophota bacterium
CCGATCTGTAAGATAACTCGTTAGATATTCGGCTCCCACGACTTTGGTTGGCGCTATCGCTTTTGTTAATAGAATATACTGCAACCTTAACTTGATATTTACCTTTTGGATCAAAACTCCCAGCCCCAGACAGTACGCCCATTGTCAATATTTTCGTGCTTATGATATTAGTTTTTAGATCAAGGGGGAGAAAAATTTCTACATCTCTTGTCACGCCTTCGGGCGTAGTCACACTTGTCAATACAACAGCATCAACAATATTTAGATTTGAACTTTTGAATGAAATTGACGGAAGTGGATTGGAGAAAAAAAGCGACCTGTTCGAACTAGATGATACTTCCTTTTTATCTGTCCACGATATGGTCATACTATCTTGCGCAAATGCTTTACCACCCCATAGAAATACCACCAATAACAATGAAATAATCGTTTTAATCATATTCTCTCCCATTTTATATTTCCTTCAAAATATTTAAGCTTAGATAATGATTATCCCCATGAGTATAGCAGACGACTTTGGTATTTTAAATAGTATATCGTTATGTTCGGTTCAATACAAGCCCCTTTAGAATACGGACATAGCATTTTATGTAGCAATCCCCTTGAATATACAAAACCTCTTTAGCTTATGGCATATCTTAACTAACCAATATTCGGCCAATTCGCCAAATGCCATAAACTAACGAGCAAAAACTAAGAGATGTTTTGGGCTATTTCGGAGATCATATCGGCTGTTTAGGAAGCCCTATCCGACGAGAAAATTATTATGCAGCAATTATGAATAACTGGCAGGAACTTAATGCCCTAACTCTTTGACACCTCGACAGATAAAAAATGCCATGATCAAGTTTACCAATCATGGCATTTCGCCTCTCTCTTTGAATTGAGAGAGTTTAATTATTGGGGTGGGTGACGGGACCCGATATCACAAAATACTAATCCTCTCACCCCTCCAGACGTATATTCCCATCAGATTGATTTGTTGGCAGCAAATTATAGGATGATTTTTTAAGAATTTTTCTTGTCCATATAATCCCTATAACGGCAGAACATATATCAGTTATCAATCTTCCCCAAAAAACCCCGTATATACCAAATAATTTTGCACCGAAATACGCTAAGGGAATCATTAAAACAATTACGCGAATAGTATTTAATAAAGCTGAGGGAAGCGGCTTGTGGATGCCTATCATACAAAAACCAGCATATCGATGTACTTCCAGAAACCCGTAACCAAAACATGTAACATAGATATATCGGGTTAAGATATTGATAACTTCGGGATCGGACGAAAACAGTCTGCCAAGAGGACGCGCAATAAATAAGAAAACCACCGCGATAACAAAACCAAAAATCAACGCGAATGACATAGCGCCCTTTCGAACAGCTTTAATCCGGTCAAAACGCTGAGCCCCATAATTTTGAGAAACAAACGGAACCAATGACATACCCACAGTCATAGGAATCATGAAAGCAAACATCTCGATGCGGCTTGCAACGCCGATAGCGGCAACTGCTGCTTGGCCGAAACCGGAAATTATCTTTATTACCACTGCGGCGGAAAGCGGAGTAAGAACCGCACTTAACGTTGCGGGTATGCCGATACACAACACCCTGCGCCATGAGGACATGATGCGCAATCGCGAATGTGAAACAAAAATAATCAGGTTGTATTTTTTATGGATGAAATAGAACGCCGCAACTAATACAAGCGCCTGGGAAAGCACGGTCGCCAAAGCCGCTCCTCTTATCCCCATCTTCGGGCATCCTAAGAATCCAAAAATCATCACCGGGTCAAGGATAAAATTCAACAACGTCCCAGCGACCATCAAAAAACTTACCGCCTTAGTGTTGCCTGTACCGATGATAATATCATTAAACATCATCTGAAGAACCCATATAACAAGACCTAAATACCAAATTACCATGTATTGGCGGGTAAGCGAAAGAACATCCCCTGTAGCGCCTAAACGCGCAAACAGCGGATTTATCGTCAATAAACCGGCTACGGTAAGCAATACAGACAAACCTGAAGAAAGAAAGACCGTGTGCGTAGTGATGCGCGCGGCTGTTTGCTGCTTATTTCTACCCAAAGCATGCGCTACCACAGTCATTGCCCCGGTTCCCACGCCGCGCATAATAAAACTTAAAAGCATGACTACAGGAAAGGTAAACGACATAGCTGCCAGCGCATTAGTGCCTAGGCGCGAAACAAACCAAGTATCGGTAAGATTATAGGCATTCAGGGCAAACGTGCCAGCCAGCATCGGAACAGCCATGCGCAGCATCGTTTTAAAAACATTGTCCTTTACCAAAAGTGGCTTAATCATTGTTCATCCTCAAAAATCTGCTCTTTATTTTTTAGATAGAGCTATAAGATAGAGCTATAGTATAGTTTAAATACTGGATCAGTTTAAGGGGGGCAGGTCAATTAAAATTACAAGCAAAGTTAAGATATGGAAAAAATATTTGTGCCGTAAGATTTTTTCAAGCATAAGTTAGCACCTCTCTCCCTTTTATTAACAGATTCCGGAAGCCTAAAATTTGTATGCTAAACCGAAGCTAAGTGCGGTTTCATCGATAAACCTGCCTTCTACGTTCAACGTAAAATTCTTCATAAAATTCCAGTCTAGGCCGGTGAATATACCGACATTGGAATCAGCATTAAAAACTAAGTTGTCCCAACGTTTTGGATCATTGGGTTCGGCTTGGGTCAATCTTAGCTCGGAATATCTTGCGCCAAAATATGGCGTAAAGTTTCCAATTCTCTTGGCAAGATAAGGCGCCGCGTGCCACTCTTGTATTCTGCAGTCGGTATATTTGGCGATAGAAGTTGCGCCGGAGATTAGATTGGCGGCGCGAAAATCTAAATCATTGGCGGAGGTAAGATATTGCACATCAAGGCCAACTGTCCATCCGTCTTTTAATTCCTGAGCCCACTTCAAACCGCCGCCATAAAGGAATGCATTTCCACCGGATAAATTCTCTACAACGCGCTTACTGTCACCAACGTAAATGTCCCCTTTTAGATCATAGTCCGCAACACCCAACTTCACATAGGCATCCAGAGCGTTAAAGATACCGTAGGAAATTTTAGCGTCGGCGTTATGGCCCCTAACTATCCGGAAATTTTCCGGCATATAGCTCTCAGCGCCTGCGGGACGAGTTGCTTTTTTAAAATCCAAGTCGCGGTTAAAAATATAAGACCACTCCGCTGTGGTTACGACTTTCCCCTTTCCCTCTGTTTTCGGGCTCCCGATACTGGCAGCTCGAACAGGAACAGCCGTTACAGTTGCCGCGCTTATTAAGATGAAGATCAGGTATTTTTTCATATAGTTGCTAAGCTTGAGAAGATTTTACTTCAATATGTATTATAGGACTGAATGTGGCGATTATCAAGAAATTAGCGGTTTAGAGAGGTAATTCTCTCGCTGATTACTGGGGTGGTAAATTGAATCGCTCAATAATTTGATTATCCTTCTTCCTGGCTTTTACCTACTGATTAGGCTGAATTTTTTGAACAAAAACAGAGAATTAACCGACAGCTTATCTACTGTTCACAAGCACCATATGAACCATCTTGGCTCGTTCCTGTGGTTTATCCACATAAGCGAACCCGCATTTTTTATTTATTTTTATTATCGAAACATTTTTTGGATTTACTTCTGCATCTATTTTCTTTAGCTTTAGCACTTCAAAAGCATATTTTATTATTTCTTTAACCGCCTGTGTCCCAAAACCTTTGCCCCAATATTTTTTATCTCCGATAAAAATATGCGTCTCAGCAGATTCCAATCGTTTATTAATTCCTGTTAAATAGACATTCCCGATATATGTATTATTTTTTGCGATACATATTGTTCTTCTCACAGATCGATCATCTGCCAATACTTTTTTAATCCAATCTTTTTCCATCTTAATCGTAATATATCTATCCGGTTTATTTTTTGCACATTTCCAGATTTCCGGATCATTCCGCCATTTATATGACACATACGCATCTTTTACTTTTAATGGCCTTAGATGCACCCTCTTCTTCGTCATTCTACAAATCCCTTAAAATTATTTTTGCAATTCTTTCCAGATCTTCTAAAGCTATCCTATGATCGATAGGCAAGATGATCAATTTCCTGCTCAGTTCTTTCTCCCAGTCAAAGCCAGAAACCCTGCGCGATAATACCTCTTTCCAAAAAATAGGCATATAAATCATATTTTTATAAAATATTTTTCTATTGATCTCCGAACCTGGCAAATATGGATAAAACATGGGGACCGCGGCTGGTTGCTTTAAACAGTGAAGCTTTAAAAGATTAAATTTATCAATCTTTTTTGCTAGAAAAGCGAAGTTTCTTCTTCTCTTTGCGATAACCGAATTATAATTAATATTCGCTAACAACCGTTTGGATATTTCTGAGATACCACAAATATCTGCTGTTAACATTTCCTCATTCTTACGGAACTGACGAAATGCTTTATCTTGATATCCCAAAAGACGATTTATAAGATAATTGCACTCTACCTTCGCGGCCGGAAGCTTTATTTTTTTGATCGGCACCGGTGCATATAAGTACGCACCGTCCGGTACTCCAAAGAATTTCCTTGCAGAATTAAAAGACCATAGTTTTTTATATCCTCTTTCAAAAAAAGCCTGGGAATTATCGATTATGACGCGACCTTTATATCGCCCAATAAGCGCCTGAATCACATTCTCCTTCAATCCGAAATAGTTGATATAAATCAGATATTCCTCACCTTTTAACCTTAGATCGCCACAAGGATCCAAGTTCTTATCTATGGAATAAAATTCATATTTAATATGGTTGAGTATAATAGGTTCTATTAACGCATCACAACAGTAATACGGGAGATACAGTTTTGAGGGCTTTATCTGCCTTAAAATGTAATTTAAGCAACTCCTGCCCGTTGTAAACGCTAAAGCGTTCGGGTGATAATCCTGCCCTTCTCTGGCTATCTCCAACTCAAAAAATCCTCCAAGAGGCTTCATATTAGTTCATATTCTCCTAAATATTGCTGGACCTTCTGCTTGTCATTAAACATCAAAATATCGATTATGGAAAGTTGTGGAACAAAATCATTTGTAAACTGCTTGTATTGAAATTCTTTCATTTTCAAAAAAGACAGTTTTATGCCTTTCTCCCGAAAGTACTCTTTAGAATAAAGCTCCCTCCCCCCTATTAGATTTATGTAATGGTCGGCGCCCAAGAGTTGGTTGATATATACTATATTTTCTTCTCTTTTAAAAGGAACCTTCCTTACGATGGTCGATGAAAACACAAAAAACGTATCCATATCTAAATAATCGATGATTTTACTTAAAGAATTAGCAATAAATATTGCTACATTATCATTATTATAGTCCAAGATATTTTCGATAAGATTCATAGTTTCTGAAAAATTGGGAGCCCTTCGATAGAGTTGATGTAATGTTTTTGCAAACTTTTCTTTTTCTGATTTAAAGCTATTTGCAAAAAATCTCTGATTGATATTTAAGGTATGTGGGGCTTTCTTTATACTAAAAGAAAACAGGAAATCCGTGCTTCCCGACAAAATACGATTTCTATTGATCCACCCGCGCTTGATGTATTGAGCATCATCATAAATAACGAATTTATCAACAGCATTTATGAGTTGAAAGTACCCCATATACGGGAAAAGATATGGCTGCATTAAGGCTAATGTCATAGCAAGGTAATCTGCGGACACAATACTTAATTATTAATAAATAAAAAGGATGGTTCTAATTTTTGATAAAAATATCACCATCCCCTCTCCTTTTTTAACCTGAATTTTCGTACCCCCCCTCGCCTCTATATATCCATAAATTTTTCCAGCCTGAAAAATTTATGGAAAGGCTTCGGGGCGCTTTTTTGCCTTCGGCAAAAAAGACAGGGTCCCTCTCGTATGAGCCGAGGGGGAACCTCTCTGAGTTTATTAACATAATTATATGCGTAATACCTCAACATATCAAGGATATTTTGGGTTTAGAGAGGACAATTCCTCGCCAAGATGTCCGT
>JAQVOZ010000093.1 GCA_028702365.1 Candidatus Omnitrophota bacterium
CAGACGGCAAGGATCGTCCCCGAGACCGATGCGATCCCGTAGGAGATGTGTTTGGGCGTGTCCGGACTGAAGTACTTCAGGAACCGTGTATCTTGAAACTAATGGAATCATGTATGAAAATTTGAAAGAAGTTATCGATTTTGTTGATATAATAGCAATGGATTTTAAATTGCCTTCCTCGACCAATTTGATTAATTTTTGGAAGCCGCATGAGCAGTTTTTGAAAATCGCATCAACGAAAGAAGTGTTTATCAAGGCTATAATCGGTAAAGATACTGAAGCGGATGATATTTTTGAATCCATAAGAATAATTAAAAAAATAAAACCGGATGTGCCGTTTGCGCTCCAGTCGCAAAACCCTTTCGAGGAATTTTTAGAAGAGAAACTTATATTTTTAGCCGATATCTGCCAAAAAGAACATATAGATGTAAGAACTACGTGCCAACTGCATAAAATATTGGGTGTTAAATGAAGCGTTTATCAAAGCACGATATTGAGCTATTAGTCAAAGAGGCAAATTTTTCTCTCCGGAAAGACATTGTGAGGTTATTGAGCAAAGCTTATGCCGTCGAAACAAATAAAAAAGCAAAAAAAGCTTTAAGCTGGATTTTGGAAAATGCAAATATTGCAAAAAAGGAGAGCCTTGCAATATGTCAGGATACCGGTTTGCCGGTTATTTTTATTGAAGTAGGCAAGGATGAATCTATATCCTGTTCATCTATAAAAAATATCGAGAAGCAAGTTTCTCTGGCTTATAGCAAAAATTTCCTGCGTCCTTTTGCAGTTTTGCCGCTTGCAAGAAAAAGCCCTTCTTATAAAGGTGCAATCACGCATGTTGATTTTAACCCGGACAAAAAAGGCATAAACATAACTATTTTCCCAAAGGGTTTCGGCAGCGAAAATAAATCACAGCTTAAGATGTTTAATCCAACTGTCAGCCTGGCTGAGATTGAAGACTTTATCATCGAAAGCGTTAAAAGGGCAGGGCCGGAAGCTTGTCCGCCTTTCGTCATCGGAATTGGAATAGGAGGAACATCTGACTGCGCGTTGCTTCTGGCTAAAAAAGCCCTTCTTGGCAGGATAGATTTTCCAAATAAAGATAAATTTTTAGATAACCTCGAAAAAAGGCTGCTTAAAAAAATAAATGCATTAAATATAGGGCCAATGGGTTTAGGAGGCAGGCACACGGCTTTAGCGGTCAAGATAAAAACTGTTGCCACCCATATAGCAGGGCTTCCTGTAGGGATAAATATAAGCTGTCATGCTCTTCGCAGCGCAGGCCGAAGGTTTAAGAATATTATTACAGATGAAAAATAAGTGGTTGCTTGCGGTAAGGATAATTACGGCGTTTGTGCTATTTATTAATTTACTGCTTTTGCTTCCGGCGAGCCGTAAAGTGCTTTTACATATAGATGATGTTGTGCATTTTTCATTGTTTAAAAGCTTGATAATCTCTCCTTTGGGTTTTTACCAGGATCTCGCGTTCATGCCTTATCAGCTGTTTTTTTCGTTTATAATTTCGACTATAATAGTTTGCGTGTTTATTCTGATGTCAAAGAATCTTGCCAGGATAATATTCATTCTTTTTCAATGCGGAATAATTTTATTCGGTTTGGTTGTTATGGTTTTATTCGCAATAATAAGCAGGCAGAGCAGAATGTATTGGATTTTTGATACTTTTGTCCGTATTTGTCTTTTCCCGGCTATCTATTGCGCGTTTTTTTCATTGCCAAAAGTAAGGAAACAGTTTAAAAGTAATAAATTACAAAGAATATAAACATACGGAGGCATTTTATGAAAGCATCAGGGCTAAGAAAAGGTTCAGTTATTGACGAGAAAGGCGCGCTTTTTATAGTGGTTGATATGGACCATAGGACGCCGGGCAATTACAGGGCATGCTATCAGGTTTACCTTAAGAATTTAAAGGACGGCCGGGTTATAAAACAGCGTTACAACCCCGATGATGAGGTCAATGAAGCAAGATTGGAAGCTCAAAAAGCCCAATATCTGTATCATGACAGCAGCGGATTTCATTTTATGGATATGGAAACCTATGAGACGGTTATATTAAGTGAAGAGGTTGTGGGCGATGCTAAAAATTATATTAAGGAAAACTCAGAAATAAAATTCTTATATTACAACAATAAGCCTGTTTCTATAGAGCTACAGTCTAGAGTTGACCTTGCTGTGACAGAGGCGCCTGTCGGTTTAAGAGGGGACACTGAAGGAACCGCCAGGAAGCAGGTTACTCTTGAAACCGGATTTAAGCTTAATGTTCCGCTTTTTATAAAAGAAGGGGACATTATTACTATTGACACCTCAACCGGAGAATATGTGGGGCGGGCATAATATATGAAAAATTCCAAATCACAAATTCCAAATTACAAGCCTTACGCGTTTAGGGCATTGAAATTTGGGGAATTGGAACTTATTTGGAATTTGGTGTTTGGAGCTTGGAATTTATAATTCTGAAATGCGAAAAAGAACTGATATGGTAAAAGATAATGGTTTAGAGAAGTTAAAGGCAGGAGAAGAAATTTTGTTCTCAGGTTACGTGTATACTGCAAGAGACCAGGCGCATAAAAAACTTGTTGAATTGATTAAGGGAAAAAAGAAACTGCCGTTAGATTTAAAGAACCAAATCATTTATTATTGCGGCCCAACCAAAGCGCCCCTGGATAAGATTATCGGCTCCTGCGGCCCTACTACTTCAAGCCGGATGGATAAGTTTGTTGAGCCGATTTTAAAGATGGGCATAGCGGCAATGATAGGAAAAGGCCGCAGGTCAAAAAAGGTACGCGAGCTGATAAAAAAATATAAATGCGCTTATTTTGTCGCACCGGCAGGTTGCGGCGCGCTTTTGGCTAAAAAGGTTCTATCGAAAAAGCTTGTATGTTTCAAGGAGCTTGGCCCGGAGGCGGTTTATAAGCTTAAAGTAAACGCTTTTCCTCTGATTGTTGCCATAGATAGCAGGGGAAGCGATTTATACAAACGTTTAGGAGAATAGCTATGCTTTCAATTTTTTTCTTTAAAATTCTAAAGCCTTTATTGAGTCTGGGTTCTTTCGTGGTATTTTTTTTAATTTTATTTTTTGTATGCGCAAACTTTTATTTCTCCTTAAGCAATAAAAAACGGAAACTTCCGCTCGCAGTCATACTTATAGCCGGGATTAATATTTCTGTAGGCGTAGTTTCTTTGATAATTATGTTTGTGTTCAAGGGAACAGATTCTTTTGCATATGATTTCCTCATAAGAGCAGGGATTTTTTTATTCGCAGCTGCCAATGTACTCATTGGCATAATTTTAGTAAAGCTAAAAACTTACGCGAAATTATTGACGCTTTGTCTTTTTATTATTTTCGCAATTTTGGATATTATCCTTACTCTTACTACAGAACATTCAAAGCATGTTTTTGGTTTAATAGGGTTTTATGCAGTAATATTTACCATGTATTATTTCGGTTTAAACGATAAATATTTTAAGAAGAATGACGATGATTTTTCGATGCGTGAAGATGCAGCCAAGAAAAAAGACTATTCAAGTCTTACGGATTTTTTCAAGGAATAATTTTGGGAAAGCTATATTTGCCCCTTGCGCCTACCCAGCAGGCTTTCGGGGTTAATTCGCACTAGCGTTTTTGTTGTGTGTGGGTACACTTGAGAAAATAATGTGCTTATCTAAAACGTACTTCCGGGCGCCTGTATACTGGAAAAATTTTCTGTTGTTTGGGACAGGAAATTTTTCCAAAACGCTTCGGAAGTTAATTTTTTAGCCTATGGCTAAGAAATTAAGGAGTAAATATGAAAAGAATTGACGGTAGAGCGTTTGAGGAACTTAGAAAAATAAAAATAGAAAGAAATTTTATAAAACATGCAGATGGCTCATGCCTTATTGAGTTTGGGCAAACCCGTGTGATATGTACGGCAACTATCGATAAAAACGTACCCTTGTTTTTGCGTAATTCCGGAACTGGATGGGTTACTTCCGAATACGGAATGCTTCCCCGTTCAACGCAGGTGCGTATTCCGAGGGATAAGAATTCCGGAAGAACCATGGAAATACAGCGGCTAATCGGCCGATCGCTGAGAAGTATAGTTGACTTAAGAAATATCGGCGAACGTACAATTTATATTGATTGCGATGTTATACAGGCTGATGGGGGCACGCGTGTTTCTTCGATCGTTGGCGGATTCTGTGCTCTTTGCGATAGTTTATATAAGCTGTTTAAAGCGGGGGTTATAAGCAAAATGTGTATAACTGATTTTTTGGGTGCGGTAAGCGTTGGAATATGGAAAGGTAAATATATCCTTGATTTGAATTTCGCAGAAGATTCAGAGGCTGAAGTTGACATGAATATTGTTATGAAATCTTCAGGAGAATTCATAGAATTACAGGGTACCGGCGAGCATGGTTCGTTTTCAAAAGATGATTTAAATGCGCTAATCGACCTTGGAAAAAAAGGAATAGAAGAGATAATCGATATCGAAAGAAATCTTCTTAAAGATATTCTTTCGAGCATAGAATTTTAATGGGCGGCTTTTGGTCGGGCGTGAAGCGAAAACAAGGGAGAGAATATGAAAATTATTAATCCGGTTTCTGTGATGTTGATTTTGTTTTTGCTTGGAGGCTGTCTCACTACGAATAAAAATAAAACTGCGAAAAACAAGAATATAGAAACTTATAGGCTTGATTTAGATAGCGATATGATTGAAGAATCAGTCGAGATTGATGACCGTTTTGTGGCGCATGGGGATATGGTAATTAGGGTAACCAAGCCTGTCAGGAATAGAAATGCAGAGCCGAAAACATTTAACTTTACAATTACCGGGCAGTTTAACCGGGTTGAATTTGCCGAATTGGGCTGTGACGGTTTAAAGCAAATGCTTATTTATTACGACACGGGGAAAAACTTTTCTCATCTTGTTATCTATAAATTTAAGAACGATAAACTGACGCAGATTTTTTTAGGCAGCAGTAATTGCGATGTCGAGACAGATTTCGATACTGTCCCAAGGGTAAAAATAGGAAAAAACGCAAATGGCGGGAAAGATTGTTCTGTTATCGGCCGTGGCAGTGAATGGGAGAGTTGGGCGTGGGATGGGGAAAAATTTGTCAAAGAGCAATAATCTTTTTATATACTTTAAATTTATTATTGACATTTAGCGTGTTAATCGTAAAATAGACTAATTTCAAGGACAAAGGCGTCCTTTCTACACAGGAGGGGACGCTATTTTTTTTATCCTGGTTGTTTAGTTTTTAAACATTTAATGCGCAAAATTTAAGCAATGAGCATAAAAGTATTAGAGAAAAAAATATTGGCAGACGTTTCCGGTGCAAGAATAGTGCAGATAAAAGTTCCCGCTAAAGATATTGCTGCGAAAGCAAAAGCCGGCCAATTCATAGTGCTTATGGTGACGGAGGAGGGCGAAAGAATACCCCTAACCATAGCAGATATCGATTCAAATAAAACAACCATTACCATAATTTTCCAGGAAGCCGGCCTTACTACCAGGCTTTTGGGTAAACTTGAACCAAACGATTCTTTGTACGCGTTGGCTGGGCCCCTCGGGCATCCTACAAAAATTCATGAAAATGAGGATGTTTTTATGGTCGGAGGCGGTGTGGGTATTGCAGAAATTTATCCTGTAGCCCGTGCGTTTAAAGCCAAGGGTAACCGGGTAACTACTATTTTAGGCGCACGAACCAAGGAGCTGCTTATATTGGAAGAAGAGTTAAAGAAAGTATCGGACAATTTTTATGTAACAACAGATGATGGTTCTTACGGAAAAAAAGGCTTTGTTACAGATATCTTGAAAGATTTATTGATTAAAAGTGACAAGAGCGCGCCGTATAGCCTTGTATACGCAGTCGGGCCAATACCGATGATGCGTAAGGTTGCCGAAACCACAAAGCCATTTAATGTAAAAACTCTTGTTTCCCTAAACGCTCTTATGGTTGATGCAACCGGCATGTGTGGGTGTTGCCGGGTAAGCGTTGGAGGAAAGACTAAATTTAGCTGTGTTGAC
>JAQVOZ010000094.1 GCA_028702365.1 Candidatus Omnitrophota bacterium
TGAAAAGGTAATGCCGGTGCTCGCCCCCTATAAGCTGGTATCCAGGGAATTTAAAAAAGAAAATAGCATAATAAAAATAAGAGAAGGCGTTGAGATAGGCGGGAAAAAACTTGTAGTTATTGCTGGGCCTTGTTCGATAGAATCGCGCGATTTGCTTTATGAAGTTGCTGGTAAGGTAAAGCAATCAGGCGCTTTGATCTTACGCGGCGGAGCATTTAAACCGCGTACCTCTCCTTACACATTTCAGGGCCTTGGCGAAGAAGGGCTAAAGATTTTAAAAGATGTATCGGATGAATTGAATATTCCAACCGCAACTGAAGTAATGGACACCAAAGACGTTGATTTAGTTGCGCGATACGCGGATATATTACAGATTGGCGCGCGCAATATGCAAAATTTTAATCTTTTAAAGGAAGTCGGCCAAACCCGAAAGCCGGTTATTTTAAAAAGAGGATTAAGCGCAACCATAAAAGAATTGCTGATGAGCGCTGAATATATAATGGCAGGAGGAAACACGAATGTTATTCTGTGCGAAAGAGGAATAAGAACCTTTGAGGATTTTACACGTAACACCCTTGATCTTTCTGCGGTTCCTTGCGTAAAACAGCTCTCACATCTTCCTATATTAGTGGATCCTTCCCATGCAACCGGAAAGTGGGGTTTGGTTGCGCCACTTAGCAAAGCTGCCATAGCTTGCGGCGCAGATGGCCTTCTTATAGAAGTGCATCCAAAACCGGAGGAAGCTTTAAGCGACGGACCTCAGCAACTGCTTCCGGAAAACTTCGCTTTGCTTATGAAAGAATTAAAACCAATTGCATTTGCTTGCGGCAGAGAGATTTGAGAGTATGAAATCAATAAATAAAATTGCAATTTTAGGTGTAGGGTTTATGGGCGGGTCTCTGGCGCTTGCCATAAAAAGGAACTTTCCCGGTATTTCCGTTACAGGTTACGTAAGAAGCAATTCAGCATACAAAAGGCTTTCTAAACTAAATATAGTAAATAAAGTTGAGAAAGATTTAGGTAAAGCTGTTTGCGGAAGCGACATAGTAGTATTAGCAGCGCCAATATATTCCATAATTGATTATTTTAAAAAAATTGTTCCTTTTCTCAAACAGGGAGCAATCGTTATTGACCTGGGAAGTACCAAAGAACTTATCGAAAGAAAAGCTTTTAAATATTTACCCAAAAATACGCATTTTGTCGGTTGTCACCCTCTTTGCGGCAGCGATAAAAGCGGCGCACAATTTTCAACGCCCAGTCTTTATAGGGGGGCGATTTGCCTTGTATCTACATCCGGAGACAAAAAAAATTTGCAAAAGGTCGAATTTTTATGGAAGAAATTAGGCTGCAAGGTAATTTTAGTGAACGCTAAAACACACGATAAGATACTTTCCTCAGTTTCGCACCTTGTTCACCTTATTTCTTTTTCCCTTACAGGATTTGTGCCTAAAGCCTACCTTAAGTTTGCCGCAGCCAGCTTTCGGGACTTAACACGCGTATCTAATTCTCCGGCAGCGGTATGGACAGATATTTTAATTTCCAATAAAAATAATGTAATACGGGATAGCGAAAAATTCATAAAAATTCTGGAAAAATTTAAAGAGCTTATAAAGAAAGAGAAAAAAGAAGAGATTTTTAAGCTTATAACCAGCATAAATAGAAAACAAAAACAAATCGGCATTTTGCATTAAAAACATGATTGTTGCCATAGATGGTCCCGCCGGCTCCGGCAAAACTACAATTGCAAAGCTTTTAAGCAAAAAACTGAATATTTCTTATCTTGATACAGGCGCAACTTACCGCGCCCTTACCCTTAAAGCGCTCGACGAAGGGATTGATTTAAAAGATGCTTTGCACTTGACGCGTCTTGCGGCAGGCCTTAACCTTAAATTTAAGGGGCAGAAGACTTATCTTGACGATAAAGATGTAAGCGAAAAGATACGCACCCCGCTTATAGATAAAAATATTTCGATTATCGTAGCTTACCCGGAAGTACGGGAAGTAATGGTTGCCTTGCAAAGAAGAATTGCAAAAGGCGGCGATTTTGTTGTCGAGGGAAGAGATATAACAACTGTAGTTTTTCCTAATGCGGAATTTAAATTTTATCTTGATGCAGACAGTACAATTAGAGCAGAGAGAAGGTTTAACGAGCTTAAAGCAAAAGGGATAAAGATAGGTTTTAAGGAAATGGAGAAAGATTTAAACAAAAGGGACGACGCCGACAAAAAAAGAGAGGTCGGGGCACTCACATTAAGCAAAGACGCAACTTATATAGATACCAGCAAGATGGCCATAGAGGAAGTAATAAACGAGATGCTCAAATATATTAGAAAAGGTAAAAAATGAATGGAATAGGCAAGATAAGAAATTTTTGCATTATAGCACACATAGACCATGGTAAATCTACTCTTGCCGACAGGTTCCTGGAAATAACCGGAGCTATAGATAAACGTAAATTCGAGAACCAGATGCTGGATAGTATGGAACTTGAAAGAGAAAGGGGCATTACAATAAAGGCCAAGGCTGTAAGGCTTAAATTTACCCATAACGGAAATAATTATATTTTAAACCTTATCGATACCCCGGGGCACGTCGATTTTACTTATGAAGTTGCAAAATCTCTTAAAGCCTGTGAGGGGGCAATACTTTTGGTCGATGCTTCTCAGGGGGTTGAAGCCCAGACCGTCGCTAATTTTTATCTTGCGCTCGAGGCAAATCTAAAAATAATTCCGGTTGTAAACAAGATAGATTTACCCAACGCCGATGTTGAACGTACATTAGGTCAACTCAACGATGTTTTTGGGTTTAAAAGAGAAGAGGTTTCTCTTGTGTCGGCTAAAGCCGGCAAGGGAATAGATGGGGTATTAGCCAGAGTAATTGAAGAGTTCTCTGCACCGCAAACAATTACAAATGCGCCCCTTAAGGCAATACTTTTCGATTCAAGCTTCGATGCTTACAGAGGGGTTATATTATTTGTAAGGGTGTTTGATGGGCAGATATCCGCCGGCGACAATATACTGCTTATGCGGGCAAAGAAAACCTATAAAGTAGAAGAAGTGGGGATATTTTTACCCAGCATGGAGAAAAAAGAATCTTTATCAAGCGGAGAGGTAGGTTATATCTGTTGCGGCATAAGAGACCCGCATGAAGTAGAGATGGGGGATACCGTAACTATGGCGAATAACCCGGCATCCCAGCCTTTTGAAGGATATAAAAAGATACCACCCATGGTTTTCTGCGGTATATTTCCTTCGCAACCCAAGAACTATCCTGTTTTAAGGGAAGCTATTGAAAAATTACGCTTATCGGATTCATCATTTGTTTATGAGCCGGACAATCTCGGAAGTTTAGGGTATGGTTTTCGCTGCGGATTTTTAGGCCTGCTTCATATAGAGATAGTGCAGGAGCGTCTCGAAAGAGAATATAATCTCGACCTTATACTTACTTCTCCCAGCGTAATGTATAAAGTGCGAACAATGACGAAAGAGATGATAGACGTCCAAAGCCCTCATCAGCTTCCGGACCCTTCTTCAATTGATGAAACATATGAACCGTTCGTTAAGGCAAGCATAATTGCTCCGATTGATGAAATGGATGCAATATGTGATTTAGCAAAGTCCAGGCGCGGCACGTTTGTTAAAATGGATTATTTGGGCAAAGACCGTTTAAGCATAGTGTTTGAACTTCCGCTTGGAGAAATTATCATAGATTTTTATGATAAGATAAAATCAATTACCAAAGGGTACGCTTCGCTTGATTATGAATTTATCGAATACAGAAAAACAGAAATAATTAAGATAGATATACTTTTTAACAAGAAACAGGTAGAAGCCTTTTCTATACTTGTTCATAAAGAAAAGGCAGAAGCCCGTGCACGAATGGTGGTTGAAAAATTAAAAGAGCTCATTCCACGGCAGATGTTTGAAATAAGCATACAAGCAGCCGTAGGCTCAAAAATTATAGCCTCCGAAAGGGTATCTGCCCTTAAAAAGAATGTAACTGCCAAGTGTTACGGGGGAGATATTACGCGTAAGCGTAAGCTCTGGGAAAAACAAAAAGAGGGCAAGAAGAAACTTAAACAAATGGGCAATATTAATGTTCCCCAGGAGGCATTTTTGGAAGTGCTTAAGATGTAAGTTAGCATTGGTTTTACGATTAAATCTGATATAATAAATAAATTCTATGGAAAAAAAATTAAAGCAAAAAAGCATCTGGCGGGAATGGGGAGAGGCTTTTGTCGTTGCTCTGGCACTGGCAGTTTTTGTAAGGACTTTTTTCTTTCAGATATACCAGATTCCAACTTCATCTATGGTGCCGACTCTTATGCCGGGGGATAAGATTTTCGCAAATAGAATTGTCTACGGCCCCGCTATCCCCTTTACTTCTTCGCACCTGCCTGTATTCAAAAATCCCAATAGGCTTGATGTGGTAGTTTTCGTTCCGCCCGAAGAAAAGACAAAACCATGGCTAGGCAGAAAACAGTTTATTAAAAGATTAATCGGGCTTCCTGGTGAGCATGTTCTTATAAAAGACGGAAGTATTTATATTGATGGGAAAAGAATAGTTGACCCCAGGATTCACTGGATTAAATATTCTAATGTAGGCAAATATGGCCAGGAAGGTAAAGAAATAGTTGTCCCGGAAGGTAAATATTTTTTCCTGGGCGATAATACCGATAATTCCCAAGATGGCAGGTTTTGGGGATATGCTGACAGGAGCGATATCATGGGCAAAGCTATTTTTATCTGGTGGCCGCCGAAAAGAATATCAACGATAAAATAATTTCTAAAATGCGCAAAGTTTTACCCTTGGTTTTTATTTCAGTTTTAATTCTGTTTGCTGTTTTTATTTTTGTGAACGTTTTTTTTATGCAATCATACAAAATTCCCAGTACCTCAATGGTGCCGACTCTTATGCCGGGGGATAAGATTGCCGTAAACAAAATTGTCTATGGTCCGAGAATACCTTTTTTATCCGTGCGGCTGCCTGGTTTAAAAAAACCGGACAGAGGAGAAGTCATAGTTTTTATTTCGCCTGCTGACCGTACCAAAGCTTATATTAAGAGGCTTATTGCGACCTCCGGAGAACGCCTTAGCATAAAAGACGGAAATGTTTATATTAATGGAAAAATAATGGTTGACCCGCGTATCGCAAGGAATTATTATTATAACCAGGGAGATTATGCTAAAAGCAGTAAAGAGATAGTTGTTCCGGAGGGTAAATATTTCTTTATGGGCGACAATAGTATTTCTTCGTTGGACAGCAGATTCTGGGGATTTGTAGATAAAAAAGACATTGTGGGCAAAGCTATTTTTATCTGGTGGCCGCCCAAAAGAATAGGAATGATTGAATAAAAATAACTTTATTATATGGGCCTTGCAGATAAATTAACAATTCTACGAATACTTCTTATACCTGTCTTTGTTTCCCTTCTTTTTTATTTTAATGAAGCAAGGCTTTATCTAAGATATGTTTTGCTTGCAGTATTTGGCATAGCCGTGCTTACCGATTTTTTTGACGGGCTGGTTGCGCGCATCAAAAAAGAAAAATCAGAAATAGGCCAGGTTATTGACCCTCTCGCAGATAAGTTGCTTCTGCTTACGGCATTTATCGCCCTATATGCATTACGTAAATCGCTACCCTTAAATCATCAAATACCATTATGGGTTGTTTTGATAATTGTCAGCCGCGACCTCATAATACTTCTCGGCGTTATGTTGCTTTATTTTATGAAAATAGAAATACCCATTGCGCCGTCGATGTGGGGTAAATTTACCACTTTTTTCCAGATGATTACAGTTTTAGTTGTTATCTTAGATATACCTTTTTCAAATTTCATCTGGACTTTGGCAGTTATTTTTACTTTAATTTCCGGTATCGGATATTTTACAAGAGGGGTAAAATCGATAAATGCCAAAGCCATCCGCCAAGGATAGCCAGCTTAACCGAAAGCGTGTTTAGCGCATTTTCGGGTTAGGGTAAATCATGCGAGAAATAATTTTTCTTTTTATTACTTATCTTAT
>JAQVOZ010000095.1 GCA_028702365.1 Candidatus Omnitrophota bacterium
CGTGCGATTGTTGATTACGTAAAAGAACGAGGCGGAGAGTTTAGCCCGGCTGAGGACTTTGAATCCGTAACAGGCGCCGGAACCAGAGGCAGGGTTAATGCCAAAGAGGTTTTGGTTGGAAAACAAAAATTTATCGAAAGCTTCGGAATAAGCTTAAACGACGAATTAAAAAATAAAGCCGATAGCTTTGAGGAGAAAGCCTCAACGGTTACATGGGTTGCTGTTAGCGGGCAAAGAGCGGGAATCATTGTAATTTCAGACCCCATCAAAAAAACAACCCCGGATGCTATTTACAAATTACATAAGATGGGGATTAAGGTTATTATGCTTACCGGCGACAACGAGAAAACAGCGCAAGCAGTAGCCAGCCAATTAAACATTGATAGCGTTTATTCTGCCCTTGAGCCAAAAGGCAAGCGAGAAATTGTGAGCAAACTAAAAAACGAAGGATTAAAGGTAATGGTAGCCGGAGATGGCATTAATGATGCGCCTGCGTTAGCTGAGGCGAGTGTAGGGATAGCCATGGGCACAGGAACGGATGTGGCAATTGAAAGCGCGGGAATTACTCTTGTAAAAGGAGACTTAAACGGAATTGTTAAAGCGCTTTATCTTAGCAGAAGTATTATGCGTAATATCCGGCAAAATCTTTTCTTTGCATTTATCTACAATATTATCTGCATTCCTGTCGCGGCCGGTGTGCTGTATCCTTTTTTTGGCCTGCTTCTAAACCCCATGATCGCCGGAGCTGCCATGAGTTTCAGCTCGGTTTCAGTTATTGGAAATTCTTTACGATTACGTAATTTGAAATTGTGAGCCGCTGCTATTTTTTGATTTTTTAAATCCCGCCATTATTTATTTTTCGTCTTAAAAGTTATTAAAAAATAATTGACACAATAAAAAAATGTGCTAAAGTGTTATGAACATATGTTCATAACAAATAAAACCAAATATGAGGCCTAAAAAAACAAGATGGATTAAGTGTGTGCCAGGGGAGAGATGCTTCAAGCCGGTATGCAAACCTTTGAATAAAGTTGAGTGTGTTTGTTTAACTCTGGACGAATTTGAAGCTGTAAGGCTGGCTGATTTGGAAGGATTAAAACAAGTTGATGCTGCCAAAAAACTAAAAATATCGAGGCCTACATTCTCGAGGATTATATCGTCTGCATATAGCAAGATTGCCGACGGATTGGTGAATATTAAAGCTATTAGGATTGAAGGTGGCTGCTGCAAGGTTGACACAAGGAGCAAGAAGTGAAGGATTGGAAGAGATTTCTTTATATCATAGGCATATTTCTAGGGTGTTTTTATCTGCCGGTAGAGAACCTGCGATTTAACAACGCAATTTTTGAGGCGCTTGCTCTTGTCAAATGGTATGCCCGGGAGCATGTTATCCTGTGTCTTGTCCCGGCATTTTTTATCGCAGGAGCCATTTCGGTGTTTGTCAGCCAGGCATCTGTTATAAAATATTTTGGCGCAAGGGCCAATAAATTTCTTTCATATGCTATAGCTTCAATATCAGGAACTATACTTGCTGTATGTTCTTGTACGGTTCTGCCGCTATTTTCTAGTATTTATAAGCGGGGCGCAGGCCTGGGCCCGGCGATTGCTTTTCTGTATTCCGGCCCCGCCATAAATGTTTTGGCGATTATTTTTACCGCCCGTATCCTTGGTTGGAAACTAGGCCTGGCTAGGGCCTTGGGCGCTGTTATGTTTAGTGTTGTAATTGGCTTATTGATGCATCTTATTTTTTTAAAGGAAGAAAGAGCGCGTCACGCCAACGGTAATTTTGATATCGGAGAAATAAAAGAAACCCGTTCTTTGGGCAAAACAGTTTTTTATTTTGCTTCGATGGTTGCATTCCTTGTTTTCGCTAACTGGGGTAAACCTCCTGAAGGCTACCATGGAGCATGGGTCTTGGTATATCAATATAAATGGTGGATAGCTGGATTTTCGCTTATCAGTTTGCTAGCCATGATTTTTAAGTGGTTTAAGAAAGAAGAATTGAAGGAATGGGCCAGCGCAACATGGGGTTTCGCTTTACAAATTCTGCCGCTTCTATTGGGTGGTGTTTTAATTTCCGGATTTCTTCTAGGCAGAGCTGGACACGAGGGTATTATTCCTTCACGTTATGTTGAAGAGCTTGTCGGAGGTAATTCTTTTCGGGCAAATTTCTTCTCTTCAATTGTTGCAGCCTTTATGTATTTTGCCACTCTTACGGAGGTGCCGATATTACAGGGGTTGATGAATTCTGGAATGGGCCAGGGGCCTGCGCTTGCGCTTCTCTTGGCAGGGCCCGCATTGAGTTTGCCAAGTATGCTTGTGTTGCGCAGTATAATAGGGGTTAAGAAAACGGTGGTATATGTGGCGCTTGTTGTTGTTATGGCAACTATAAGCGGAATGGTTTTTGGGTTTATCGTTAAATAATTGAGGTGATTTGTGGAAAAGAAAATAGACAAGATAAAAAATATTGTAAAGGAAGGTTACGCTAAAATAGCAACACAAAACACTTCCTGCTGTCCAGGTGGCTCTTGTTGCGGGGGCGCTAATTTAGCCAAAGATATAAGTAAAACAATAGGCTATAGCGATAAAGAAATTAACGCTGTTCCTGATGGTGCTAATTTAGGGCTTGGCTGTGGGAATCCCGTTGCGATAGCATCGTTAAAAGAGGGAGACATTGTTCTTGATTTAGGAAGCGGCGCAGGATTTGATGCATTTCTTGCTTCGCCTAGAGTTGGTAAAACTGGCAAGGTTATCGGCATTGATATGACCCCTGAGATGATTAAAAAAGCCCGCGCGAATGCCAGTAAAGGTAACTATACGAATGTTGAATTCAGGCTTGGCGAGATTGAGAAACTTCCGGTTGAAGATAATTCAATCGATGCAATCATTTCAAATTGCGTAATTAATCTTTCCCCCGATAAAGAAAGTGTTTTTAGTGAAGCTCTCAGGGTTTTAAAGCCGGGCGGAAGGCTTATGGTCTCTGACCTGGTTTTAAAGAAAGACCTTCCGGAAATTATCAAAGAGTCTGTTGAGGCGTATGTGGGCTGCCTTGCCGGAGCGATTATGAAGGATGATTATTTGGATTATATTAAAAAAGCAGGGTTTAAAAACATAGAGGTGGTAAACGAAGCCAATTATCCCATCGAGGCAATGGCAAATGATGTTACCGCGCAGGTAGTTAAAAATAATCCCTGTATAAAGCAAGAGGATCTTAAAGGTGTTGAAAACTCGGTAGTAAGTATTAAGGTAAGCGCGTTAAAATCTAAATAGAAGAGGAGATAGATTATGAAAATTGAAATATTGGGAGTGGGGTGCCCTAAATGCAGACAATTAACTGCAAACGCAGAGTTGGCTGCGAAAGAGCTCAATATTTGTGCAGAAATTTCCAAAATAACGGATATCGGAAAGATTACAGAATATGACGTGATAATGACGCCTGCGCTTGTAATCGATGGAAAGGTGGTTTCTTCAGGCAGAGTATTGAGCAAAGATGAAATAAAAAAAATAATAGCCGTATAAGGAGAGTCGTATGTGTAAAAGATTATTGTTGGCTTTGTTTATTTTTGGGTTCGTCGCACTTTCTTTTGCCGCTGATAAACCATCAGATAGTAGAGTAATAGCATATTATTTCCACGGAAACTTTCGCTGTCATACCTGCCATAAACTTGAACAGTATTCCAAGGAAGCCATAGAATCTACTTTCAAAAATGAGCTTGCTTCGGGAAAATTGGCATTTATCGCGGTTAATATTGACGAAAAAGGCAACGAACATTTTGCGAAAGATTATCAGCTTTATACAAAATCGCTTGTTATCTCTTTAGTTAAAGGCGATAAGGAAATTAAATCAAAAAATCTGGTTAAGATATGGGACTATGTAGGCAATAAACAGAAATTTTATGCCTATGTTACAGAAGAGATAAAAAATTTCTTGAAGGAATTATAATGGATGGTGTTTTGTTAGGTTTTTTATCGGCATTGTGGCTTGGAATTTTAACTTCGATTAGCCCCTGTCCTTTGGCTAGCAACATAGCAACAATATCGTTTCTATCAAAACGCATTGCACATCCTTTTTTTGTGTTTATCTCCGGACTTTCTTATACATTTGGCAGGATTTCGGCATATGTTATTTTGGGATATTTAATCATTCATTCTATTTTTGCGGTCCCTCAGACAGCCCAGTTTTTACAAAAATACATGGCCAAAGTATTGGGGCCGATTCTAATAATCATAGGATTAGTATTGCTTGAATTGATTGTCCTGCACTTGCCGGAATTTTCTATTTCACAAAAACATCATAATAAACTTTCCGAGGCTGGAGCTTTAGGCGCATTTGCTCTGGGTTTTATTTTTTCTCTAGCTTTTTGTCCCGTATCTGCGGCGCTTTTTTTTGGAAGCCTTATTCCACTTGCCATTGAATCACCTTTGGGCAGTATTTTCCCGTTAGTCTATGGCGTAGGAACCGGCCTGCCGGTTATGGCATTTGCTATCATGGTTGCATTAGGGACAGCGGCGCTTAACCGTTGGTTTAATTTTTTGACTAAACTTGAATATTATATGCGTAAAGCCACAGGTGTTGTATTTATTCTTGTAGGCCTATACTATCTCAATGTTTATTGGCTGAAATTAATTTAGAGGGAGTCAATATGGTTGAAAATGTTGTAAAGAAATTATCGTTTATCGACAGGTTTTTAACGTTATGGATTTTTTTAGCTATGGCGATAGGGGTGTTTTCTGGCTATTTCTTTCCGGCTGTTTCCGGTTTTTGGAATAAATTCCAGGTGGGGACAACCAATATTCCAATTGCCATAGGTCTTATCCTTATGATGTATCCGCCCTTGGCAAAGGTGAAATATGAAGAGATGGGCGATGTTTTTTGCGACTACAAAATTCTTTTGTTATCACTAGTTCAAAACTGGATAGCCGGGCCTATATTAATGTTTGCTTTGGCTGTTATTTTTTTAAGGGGATATCCTGAGTATATGGTTGGATTGATTATGATCGGGCTTGCCAGGTGCATCGCCATGGTTATTGTGTGGAATGAGTTGGCTAAAGGAGATACGGAATATTGCGCAGGCCTTGTCGCATTTAATTCCATATTCCAGGTTCTGTTTTATTCTGTGTATGCGTGGGTATTTATTACCATAATTCCCACATGGTTCGGGCTTCGCGGTGTTACGGTAAGCATAACAATAGCCCAAATTGCTAAAAGTGTTTTTATATATCTAGGTATTCCCTTTATCGCAGGTATCGTGACCCGGTTCAGCCTGTTAAGGCTTAAGGGTAAGGAGTGGTATGAGAAGAAATTCATTCCAAAGATTAGCCCAATTACTCTTATCGCGCTGTTATTTACGATATTGGTTATGTTTTCATTAAAGGGCGAATATATCGTGCGCATACCGTTTGACGTTTTAAGAATCGCCATACCTCTTCTTATTTATTTTATCGTAATGTTTTTGATTTCATTTTATATGCGAAAGAAATTCAATGCTGGTTACGCTAAAACAGCAACATTATCTTTTACTGCCGCAAGCAACAACTTCGAATTAGCAATTGCGGTTGCGGTAGCTGTATTTGGGATAAATTCCGGCGCTGCATTTGCCGCGGTTATCGGTCCTTTGGTTGAGGTGCCGGTTCTTATCGGCCTGGTAAATGTTTCACTTTATTTTAAAAAGAGATATTTTAATGGATAAAAAGAGAGTTTTATTTATTTGCGTGCACAATTCTGCAAGAAGCCAGATGGCCGAAGCATATCTGAAGCAAATGGCAGGAGATAGGTTTGAAGTTGAAAGCGTCGGCCTTGAGCCGGGCATTCTCAATCCTATAGCGGTAAAAACGATGAAAGAGATTGGCATCGATATATCAGGAAATAAAACTAAAAGCGCCTTTGATTTCTATAGGCAAGGCAAACAATATGATTACGTAATTACTGTCTGCGATGAGTCGCAGGCTGCTAAATGCCCGGTTTTTCCTGGGGTTAGTCAACAGCTACACTG